>NZ_WLZY01000013.1 GCF_010122465.1 Phytoactinopolyspora mesophila
CCTGCCCGCGCACTGGCCATGGGCCGCACCATGGCGCACCCTCTACAACGCGGTTTTCGCCACCGGGCCACCAGCAGTGGCCTGAACCCGACCACCGCCCGCGAGGGCACGACCGGAGACCCCGAAATGGAAAGGCTGGCAGGACCAGCAGCATCCTCCTGCCCTTCACCACACCAGCACCGATCAACCAAGATCACGATCAAGAAGTCCCTGGTTCCACGGATCCAGGCTTAGAGGCCGCGCAGAATGGGGCGCCTGACAGCGAGCGGGGTCGGGCGCCTGGATGGCAAGGCGGAGGAAGGAGTCGCACTGGGTTTGTGCGACGACTGACGACAACGCCGCCAGCCAGGATGCCCGGGCACGCGAGCCAGGCGACTCCCATTCTGCGCGGCCTCTTAGTCCGGCAGGAGCGGGACCGGTTGGCCGACGCGGCGTCCGAGGGTAGACGCCCTGCCGACGGCGCGGCTGCCATACCGGTCGCGCAGTGTGTCGAGGGCGGTGTCGAGCGAACTGGCGGGGCATCGCTGGATCGGGAGCGCGAGCTGGACGGCGTTCGCCTCGTCCAGGTTGCTGAGCGCCACCCCCAGCAGCGTCAGACCTTTGCGCTCGATCAGCGCTGAGGCATCGCGCAGCAACAGCCGAGCGGTGGCGAGCAAGGCAGGCGTCTCGTCGGTGGCTTCGGCCAGCGTATGGGACCGGGTGGCGCGCGTGAAGTCCCCGAATCGCAGCCGCAGCACGACCGTGTGACAGACCCGGCGCCCACTCCGGAGCCGGCGCGCCACGCGGTCGAGCAACGCGGCCAGGATCGCCTCGAGTTCATCGCCGGTGCGTTCCCGCCGCCCAAGCGCACATTGGGAACCGATCGAACGACGACGCCGGCCGGTCTCCACCGGACGTGGGTCCTGGCCATGTGCCAGGGCATACAGATGGTTCCCCGCGGCGGGCCCCAGCATGGCGGCAAGACTCCGGCGGCGAAGTTGCGCGACCTCACCCACCGTTGTCAGGCCTTTGTCCCGGAGCTTGCGTGCGGTGACCGGCCCGACTCCCCAAAGCCGCTCGACCGCCAGCGGATGCAGAAACGCCAGCTCCTGGTCGGGCGGAACGACGAGCAAGCCGTCCGGCTTGGCCACAGCGCTTGCCACCTTGGCGAGGAACTTGGTGCGCGCCACGCCCACCGTGATCGGTAACCCGACACGCTCCAGCACCTCACGCCGCAGTCGCCGGGCGATTTCGGTAGGCGGGCCGTCTATCCGCCAGAGGCCACGGACGTCGAGGAAAGCTTCGTCGATGGAGAGACCTTCGACCACCGGCGTGGTCTGCTTGAAGACCTCGAAGACGGCGCGGCTGGCGGCAGCGTATGCGGACATCCGGGGTTGAACGACCACCGCGTCCGGGCACAGCTGACGGGCCTGACGCCCGTTCATAGCGGTTCGCACCCCGAACGCCTTGGCCTCGTAACTTGCGGCAAGCACCACGCCCGATCCGACGATGACGGGGCGGCCACGCAGGCGGGCGTCGTCCCGCTGCTCTACTGACGCATAGAACGCATCCAAGTCGGCGTGCAGAATACCTGCCATCTCCACGAACATATGTTCGCATTTATCGGGCTGGAAAGCCAGGATCTTCGCGGGGGCTGGGCCGCCGGCTACACACGCCGGCCGAGGAAGTTCAGCAACTTTTCGCTGGCATCGGCGGCCCGCGACACTGGCAGCGGCGGCGCGAATCGCGCCGGACGGTCGGCGTCGACCACCAGAATCCGGCTGAGCTCGATCAAGTCCTCCGCCAGCCCGGTGGGCACTCGCCGGTTGCTACCACAGGCGCGTGCGACATCCCACCCGTGCACGGCGACTTCCACCGCCCCGGTACCGGCCACGATCCTACTGGTCAGCGAGCGTTCACCGATGGACACCCGCGCGGGACTGTCGGCGCCGACCCAGACACCCAGAAGCTGGCATGCGCGATCACGCATGCTCTGCACAAGGCCTGTCGCCGGATCGTCGTCGACGCCAAGCGGGTCGGCGTAGACACGCCCGACATCCGCGGCCTCACACAGCGCCAGCAATGAGTCGTTCATGTGCTCCAGGAGTGCTCGCAAGTCCCATTCGGCACATGGCGTCGGCCGGGAGAGCTGCTCCGTGGTGACGAGACGCAAGCTGCCGAGGGTGTAACTCATCGCCCGTTCGAGCATGGCGACACCGTCGGGCATCGTCAGCGTTCCGGATGCGTCGCTCATGAAGGCGCCCGCGGCCGGTCAGGGGGCGGGCTGCGGCGACGACGGATGCGTCATCGGCAGCCCGAACGCTGGGAACAGGCTGGTCTCGAAGAACGCTCCGACGTGGGACACCCTCGTCCCGTGCAGTGTGAGTACCTGGATCTGAAATGCCTGGTGGACGCCGCTCTCGTCGCGCATGTACAAGCCGAACGCGGGCTGGCCATTGGCCGACGTGGGGACCATCAGCTGATCGCCTGGGCCCTTGGCGGGGCATGCGTTGAGTATGAGCTGGCAGATGTTCTCCGGGCCCTGGAACCAGGCGGTGAACGGCGGCATCTCCCACGCCGCGTCCGAGGTGAATAGGTCCACCAACGAGCGGATGTCGTACTTCTCGAACGCCGCGACGTAGCGGTCGAGCAGGTCACGCTGCTCTGTGGTCATCGACTCTTCGACGTCGTCGGCCTGCGGATCGATCTGTTCCAGCTGAGCGCGTGCGCGTTGCAACAGGCTGTTGACTGCGGTGGTGGTGACACCGAGGGTCTCCGCGACCTCGGCCGCGCGGAACCTGAGCACGTCACGCAGGATCAGCACCGCCCGCTGCCGTGGCGGCAGATGCTGCAGGGCGGCGATGAACGCCAGCCGGATGCTCTCACGTGAGGTGACGACCAGCGCCGGGTCGGACTCGTCGGCACCCACGATGGCATCCGGGATCGGCTCCAGCCACGGCACCTCATGCCGCTGAACCAGCGTGACGTCGGGCTCGCTCGGGCCACCGAGACCGGTGGGAAGGGGCCTGCGGTTACGGCCTTCGAGCGCGGTCAGGCATGCGCTGGTGGCAATCCGGTACAGCCATGTCCGCAGGGAGGACCGCCCCTCGAAGCGGTCGTAGGCACGCCAGGCTCGTAGATACGTCTCTTGCACGAGATCTTCTGCGTCGTGCACCGAACCGAGCATCCGGTAGCAGTGCGCCAGCAGTTCGCGCCGGTAAGGATCCGCCAGGCTGGTGAAGTCCTGGTCGACGGGATTCTCGACTACCACAGTCATGACACTACTGCTCCCAAGCCGTCGGGCATATACGTGTGGAGCGCGGCACGAGGGCCTTCAGGTGCCGCGCTTTGAGATATGGACTAGAGCCGAGCCGATTTCTCATCGGCCGCCGGCCGAGAATCTGCGCGCGTCCCGCTGGCCCGGTACCGGCCTGAGAGAATCCGTCGTGTGACCCGCGACCGAGAGGGAGTGCCCAACCGGCTCCTTCTCACCTTGACGCTGGGAACACTCCTCAACCCGCTGAACTCCTCCATGATCGCGATCGCTTTGGTGAGCTTCCAGCGCGAGTTCGAGGTCAGCATCGCCACCTCCACCTGGGCAGCGTCGGGTTTCTACCTGGCCGCGGCGGTCGGTCAGCCGCTGATGGGCCGGCTAGCCGACCAAATCGGCGCTCGCCGGCTGTTCATCGCGGGTTTGGTCCTGATGGGTGGGGCCTCCGCGCTGGCCCCGCTGGCTCCCAGCTTCGCTTGGCTGGTGGCAGCGCGCGTCGTCCAGGCCATCGCTACCTCCGCGGCGTTTCCTTGCGCCCACATCCTCATCCGGGAGGCGGCTGGCACCCGATCGTCCGCGCCGCCGGCCGGTGCCCTGGCCACGCTCAGCATGGCCAGCTCGGCCAGCGCGGCGCTCGGTCCGGTCCTGGGCGGCGCACTCGTGGCCGTGGCGGGATGGGAGGCGGTGTTCCTGGTCAATGTTCCGCTAGCGGCGGCCGGCGTCATCCTCGCGCTGCGCATCGTGCCGCGGGCACCGGTGTCCTCCGTCACCAAGCTGAGTCTCCGCGACGTGGACATCGCCGGAATCGTGTTGTTCACCTGCGCGCTCGGAACCTTGATCGTCCTGGTCCTGTCGCTGGCGGAGGAACCGATCTGGTGGCTTGTGCCGGTGGTTGCCGCCGCCTTCGCGCTGTTCTTGCGGCGTGAGCTCAACGTCACTGAGCCGTTCATGGACATCCGTGGCCTGGTCGCCACCCCCGCATTGCGAGCGGTGCTCATCCAGCAGGGCGGCATCAATCTCGTCTTCTATTGCGTGTTCTTCGGCCTGCCGATGTGGCTGGAGCATGTCCGCGGATTCACACCCGACGTGGTGGGTCTGCTGGTTCTGCCCATCACTGTGCTGAGCATCCTTGTTGTCCCGATCACGACAAGAGCGATCCGGCGGGTCGGCTCGGCGCGTACGCTCGTCGTCGGCACCGGCCTGATGCTGCTGGCCACCCTGGCTGTACAGCTGCTGGGCGACACGACGCCGGTCGTGCTCCTCGTCGGCATCACCGTGTTGCTCGGAATCCCGAACGGAGTGAACCACCTCTCGCTCCAGACCAGGCTCTACGAAGCGGCACCGGCCAACCGCGCGGGGGCACTGGCCGGGCTCTTCCAGACCTTCCGATATCTCGGCGCGATTACGGCAACGAGCCTGCTCGGCGTCATCCTGGAGCGCGACCTGTCCACCCGCGGGATGCACCAGGTGGGCTATGTGATGACCGGGGTGGCGGCTCTGCTCATGGTGCTGACCGTCCTGGCCGCCCGCCGCCGGCCCGACTGAGGATCCTTGTGCCGGGTACGGCATGGCACGTTGAATACACGTTGGGAACCGCCTTATCGGCCAGATCCACGTGTACTCAACGTGCCATGCCCGGCCGAAGATCAGTCGATCACGATCTTCGCCTGGCGATAGTTCCGGCCGGGGCCGTCGGGCCGGTAGTAGTTCTGGGTGTTGCCGGCCACGTCGACGGCGAACCACTTGACCGTCGTCGTCTCAGTGATGGTGACCGGCTGCTGCCCCTGCCGTGGTCCAGCGAAGTCGATCCGCGGCGAGTCGAACGTCGGCCGGCTGCCGTCGAGGGTGTAATACACATCAGCCGGCTCGCTGACATCGAAGGTGATATCCACCGGACCGCTGTACCGGCCGGCGCCGGGTTCCAGTGTCGATCTCGGCGGAATCTTGTCCCTGCTGTACATGTCAGCCACCTCGAGAATGCCGAGCCAGCCATGAGCGAACTCCATGGCCTGTTCGTGGCCTTCCTCGTACGGCGGGGTGAACCCGACGCTCGACCATCCGCTACCGGTCCACAGCGGGGAACCTGCCTCGAAGCTCCACGCGAAGATGTCGTTCTCGTAGAAATGGTCGTCGCCGGAGTTGCCCGCGGCCGAGTACAACACGTCGCTGATCGGGCCCACCCTGCTGGACCAGACCGAGGTGCCCCGGTGTTCCTTCACACGGTTGAGGATCGTGTCCGACGCCTCGTAGAAGTAGGTCTCCACACCGTAGCTCGGCCGTTCGAGCCCGTCTCGGGTCTGCGGCCGGTAGGCACCCGGAGACCACATGAAGTAACCGCCGTGGGTGTGCGTGTTCATCGCGAACCGGATGTTCGGATTCTCCTCGACCAACCAGATCTCGTTCTGCGCTTCCGGCTCGGACAACACCCCCGGTCCACGGAACACGTCGCTGGTACAGACCGTCGAAGCACCGCTGAATCCGTCGTCGAGGGTGCCGACCCGGAAGTTCCGGTTCAGATCCACACCCCAGGAGTTCCGGGCGAGCGGATCGACGGGACCGTCGTCCGGACAATGGTTGGTCATGTTGCGCCGTTGCAGCGTGAAGTCGTGAATCGAGTAGTGCGTCCCATCCGGGTTGATCGACGGGACGATGAAGATGTCCAGGTTGTCGACCAGCCGCCGGGCGGTGTCGTTGGACGCGTAGTTGCGCAGCAGCCGCTCCGCGGTTTCCAGCGCCACCAGCGGTGTCACCCATTCGCGCGCATGCTCCTGTGAATACAGGAAGACGCCGGTCTTCGAACCGTCCCGGTGCTTGCCGATTCGGATGCCCTTGACGGTGAACGGGTCCCGAGAAACGTGGTCCGGCGCGGACAGGAAGTCGGACAGCTGGGTGGTGCCCGGCTCCCCGTGACACTCGTCTGGGCCGCACGGATAGACGACGCCGTCGCCGGCATGCCCGCGGAACGTATATGCCTTGACGAGGTCACCGGCCTCGGCGTTCAACCCCGCGACAACCTCCGCCGCGGTGCTGGTGAGAGAGCCGGACGCGTTCGTCGCCAGGCTCACGTGGATGTCGTCGCCCTGAACCGTCACCGCCAACGGACTGTCCGACACGCCAGGATCGGCCAGCTCCACCGTGATGTCGTTCCCGCCTTCGTGACCCCAGGCAATCGAGTCGACGACGACGCGGTGCGGGTTGAGGTTCGGACGGTTCAGGCGGCCCTGTGCCGGTAGCTCCGGCTTGACGGTGTGACCGTCGGCCAGCGAGATCATGGCCGCGGGGATGGTGATGTCCGGCGCGTTCCCCGTCATCGCGAACGGGTCTCCGTCAACATTGTTGATCACAATCGCGGCGGCGGCGCCCGCCTGCTGGGCGTTGCGCACCTTGTCGACGAACGGACAGGTCCCCCGGTCGATCAGCGCGATGTCGCCGGCTTCAAAGCCGGTCAGCGGCCCGCATCCCTCGCTGGGGGTACCACTTCCGTCGCTGACGAGGACCGCTCGCCCAGGCACGCCGTCGATCGACGTCGCGCCACCGAAGTCCGCCGCCGCGGCCGGATAGTCACCGGCGGCCGCGGACGGCTCGTCGATCACCAGCTTGGGCGACGGCGGCTGAAAGATCGCCTGCGCCTTGCGGCGATAGCCGTTCGTCTCGTACGGCATCTCGATGATCTCGGCGATTCCCGGGAATTCGGCAGCCAGAGCCTCGATCTTCTCGGTCGACTCGGTGGCATCCACATAATGGTCGACGAAGCCCGTGGCCAGATCACCCCATTCCTTGGGCGCACCTGGTCCTGTCGGGTACTCGCCGTCGAGGAACTCCGTGAAGTCCGTCTCGACCTCGCCGATCACCTCGCCGGCCAGCGTGCTGGTGACTCGCATCCGCGAGGGAACGGGGCTCTCGGGGCGGGGCACGTTGGTGCGGTGGAACATGTAGTGGCCCGCGTCTACCAGGCGCGAAAGCGTGAACGTCGCGCCGTCGCCGATCTCGGTTCCCGGTCCGGCATCGAGGCTGGCGGTCAGGATCACGTTGGCCGAACTCGAACCGGCCTCGGACCATACTTCGATCTCGACGAACGTCTCTCCGTGGTTCTCGAACCACGCGGCCCGCTGGACTCGTAGATCGTCCCCGGTTTGCGCGGCTTGAGCCTCGGCCTTCTCGATCTCGGTGACCATGGCAGCCCGCTCGTCCTGGAGCGACTCGAAGTCTTCCGCCGTCAGTAGTGGTGCACCGACATCGAACCCGAGCGAGCGCAGCCACTCCTGTTCCGACGGTGTGATGATGGCCTCGACCTGCAGGCCGCTGCCGAGATCGTTGACCATTTCGCCGAGGTCGACGCCGGTGTCCACCAGCGCGTCGAGCTCGGTGCGGTCGTCCACGAAAATCTCGACGATGTCCGGGTACTCGAGCTCGTCCGGTGGGACGAACTCCGGATGCGCGTGATCGTCCGGTTCAGTAGCCGAGCCCGGAACGGCCAGAGTGGCCATCACCAGGGCGGCGGGTACGAACACTGCAGTGGTGATGCCGGCGGACCGGCGCGAAAAGGACAGGCGAGCCATGCTCCCCTCCTCGGTTGAGTGAGGCCCGCCCCGAGGATCGCCCGCGACAAGACCCCAAACCGACAAATGTCTGGTCTCCCCGCAGACCTGCCACAATCTACTGGTCAGGACATTTACTGACAAGCTTCTTTCTTGGAGCAACCCGCAGCGCACCCCGGGTGGTGGGTGTCGCCGGCCCGGCCGGTTAGATGATCACGTGTGGGTGGAGCGGTATCGAGCCGCTTTGGCCTGGTTCCCGCAGATTTTCATGTTGCACCACCGGCGGCGCCTGCCGCGGGAGGTGTCGAGGAAATACCAGCCGCAGCGATGACAGGCACGCAGCGGCTGCGCCGGCGGGCTCAGCGCCAGCCTGATTCCGCGTAGCGCGAGCGTCGTGAGCGCACCCTGGGCGGTGCGGGGCGCCACGGTACCGTCCGGGCCGAGCGAGACGTCCCTGCCGACGCTGCGAGCGGCCAGGCTAAGCAGACCGGCGATCGCGTCGGGAGGAAGCTCACGGCCGTCCTTCCGCGCCTCGAGGATCCCCCAGAGAAGCCCCCGCAACGCACGAGCCTCCCGCAGCACGGCCTGGGGGTCATCGAACCGGACTGGTGTGTCGCTGAGCGCCGGCAGCAGGCCGGCGCGCTGGAGCCATGAGGTCAGGGAACCGGCGCTGTCGAGAAGGTCGGCGCCCACCTCCGGAGTCCGGCGGTAGACGGTGTTCGCGAAGTCGAGTACGACGTCACCAGCGATGAAGTGGTCATCGCTCCACGCGGTGGTCACCGGAGTGAGTATCGCATGACCAGGCGCTCACTTCGAGGACGAGCAATCTCGGTGAATCCAGCGGCACGGAATGCGCTGGCTATTCCGGTCATCGCGTTGTCCGCACCTGCCTTGCGCCCATCGGCGGGTTCCACCGGATAGGCCTCCACCGTTTGCGCCTCGGCGGTCTCGGCGAGGTAACCGCACACGGCGACGATCAGGTCGGAGCACAAACCCTTCCCGCGGTGAGACCTCTTGACGAACAGGCACGTCAACGAGACAACCTGCTCATCGTCGACAGGTTTGAGCAGCGAGGAGCGCTGCATGCGGGGGAAGTCAGAGCGGTGTCCGAACCCGCACCAGGCGACCGGTGTGCCATCGAGATAGCCCACGACCCCCGGTGGTGCCGAACCTTCGGCGAGGTCCCGCATCGCGGCCCTGTTGCCGTCGCCCTTGCCCGCCATCCACTCCTGAATGCTCAGGCGCCAATGCATGCACCAGCAGCCGCGGGCTCCGCCGTTGGCGCCCATGACGGACTCGAAGTCGTCCCACGTGTCCGATGTCAGCGGCCGGACTTTCAGTGCCGTAGTACTCACGGCCGATTCCGTTCGCGGTCGAGCACGTCACCGACGAAGGAGTTGAGATGTGCCGCGACCTCCGCGGCGTGCGTCTCCAGCAAGAAGTGTCCGGCGTCGTAGAGATGAACGTCCAGTGTGGTCATGACCTGGTGGTAGGCCATGACCTCGGCGATATCGAAGAAGACGTCGTGCCGGCCCCAGAGCACCAGCGACGGTGGCTGGTGCTCCTCGTGGTAAGCCGCGATATCCGCGAAGCGTGCTACGTGGTTCCGGTAGTCGTAGAAGAGCTGAAACTGGATGTCGATGTTTCCGGGCCGCGAGAGCCGCTCCCAGTCGAGATGCCAAGACTCACGCGGGTGCAGCTCTTGCAACTCCTGTCGCAGCCCGCTGAGGTATTGGTCACGGGTGCCCGAGAAGTTCAGCCACTCCGGCAACGCCGCCTTGTTCTCTTCGCTGGGTTCCGCCCAGAACCGGCGGGGCGCGTCCCAAGCCTTGTTCAGCCCCGCCTCGTGCGCGTTGCCGTTCTGCACGACCAGACCCAGGACGCGCTCCGGATGACGCATCGCCATGGAGTACCCGACGGGTGTGCCCCAGTCGGTCACGTAGAGCACATAACGCTCCACTCCGAGGTCAGCGATCAGCGCCTCGATCACATGAGAGAAGCGTTCGAAGGTGTACTCATACTCATCGAGGGGCGGCGCGTCCGAGAACCCGAACCCAGGCAGGTCCGGCGCGATCGCGTATACGTGCTCCCCCAGAGACGGCAGCACATCGCGGAACGAGTAAGACGAGCTGGGAAAGCCGTGGAGCAGAAGAACCGCCGTCGACGACGGCACCCCCGTTTCGCGGTAGTGCAGCTTCACTCCCTCCAGTTCCCGATACAGATGCCTTGTCTTAGCTGCGCGCTTCACTGGGCTCCCTTCAACAGGTGGGGACCGTCCATCCCGAGTAACCATTCTAATGGCTTTAAATGGTTACTCAAGGCAAGAACCGCCTGACCCAGCGTCTGGCGGGGATGGACGTCACTGGCACCCGGAGCCATCGGCACCCGCGGCCCGGCGCCTATCCGCGGCTCCGCAACGCCGACTCGAACGCTACGTAGGCATCGTCGCCGAAAAGCACGAATCGCACCTGTTCAACCTTGGTCCTCGCGGAGGCGGCGGACTCGACGGCGATACGTGCGGCGTCAACCATCGGCCAGCCGTAGATCCCGGCCGACACAGCGGGAAATGCGACGGTACGGGCGCCCAGTTCATCGGCTACCGCCAGTGCGTTCCGGTAGCACGCGGCCAGCAGCGACGAGCGGTCCTCGCGCTCGGACCATACCGGCCCCACGACGTGGATCACCCATCGTGCCGGCATGTCACCCGCCTCGGTGGGAGCCGCCTCACCGGTCGGCAACGAGCCGATCCGCTCCACCAGAGCCTTTCGAGCCTCGCGCTGGCGCGGGCCGCCCGCCCGGAGGATCGCACCGTCGACGCCGCCGCCACCCATGAGGCCGCTGTTGGCGGCATTCACGACTGCGTCGGCGTCTTGTGTCGTGATATCGCCGCGCACCAGGATGATCTCGGGCTGTGTCGTCATGTCGCGGACATACCCCGATGTGCCGGGTGGATGCGTGCCACGGCTCCGCCGGTCCGTGCGGCCGGTTACGGAACGGACAACCGCGCGGGAGCGCCGTCACGCCCGCCGCGGTCTGCGGCATCAAGACGGGCGGCCCATTCGGCGGCCACGCGGGCGAAGGCTCGCTGACGGACGACTTCGGGCTCGCGGGGGTCACACATGACGGCCAGGAGGAAGGGCTCGACGCCCTCGATCGCAGCCAACCAGGCCAGCTCGGCGAGTTCAGGCCCCACCGCATCCGGTCCGAGTTCGGCCACCCGGTGGGCGAGCCCGTCCATCTCATCACGGCGGTATTCCATCGCCGGTCCCTTCCGATGCGTTCACGACGTCACGACCATCATGGACCGATCAACTGGCATAGCGGCAGGGCCAGTTCCCGCATAGTTGCCTGGTCCAGCTGGCGTCGCGCGCTACCGTCGGGGGCGGGCTTCCTGCAGTTTGGTCTTCACTCCCTGGACGAGAACATGCCAGGCGTTCGGGTCACCCTTCAGCAATGCCTGGGTGGTGTCCTTCATCTGCTCGAACGTGGCCTGCGGCGGGATCGGCGGCATCTCCGGGTCACACCTCACGTCGAGCAACGCGGGACGGCCGGCGGCGAACACTTGGTCCCAAGCGTTGCCCAGATCGTCCGGCGTATCGACGCTCACCGCCTCCATGCCCATGCTCCGGGCGATGTCGGCATAAGAAACGTCCGGGAGGTTCTGGGATTCCTCGAATTTGGGGGCGCCTCCCATGGCTCGCAGCTCCCACGTGACCTGGTTGAGGTCGTTGTTGTGGAAGACACAGACGATGAGCCGGCCGTCACTCCACAGGTCTTTGTATCTGGAGATCGTGAGCAGTTCGGCCATTCCATTCATCTGCATGGCCCCGTCGCCGACCAATGCGACAACCGGCCGGTCGGGATGAGCGAACTTGGCGCCGATCGCGTAGGGCACCGCGGACCCCATACTGGCCAGCGTGCCGGACAGCGACCCGCGCATCCGGCCACGCATGCGCAAATGCCGCGCGTACCAGTTCGTGGACGAGCCGGAGTCCGCGGTGACGATCGCATCGTCCGGAATGCGGGACGAGAGCTCGTGGACGACCCGCATCGGATTCACCGGTTTCGCCTCGAGCATCGCCTGCTGCTCCATCGTCGACCACCACGAAGCGACATTCGACTCGACAGTCTCCCGCCACGCGCGATCCTCCTTGCGCTCCAGCATCGGCAGCATCCGGCGCAGCGTGGCCTTCGCCTCTCCGACCAGGTTCACCTCGATCGGGTAGCGAATGCCGATCATGGTCCCGTCGATGTCGATCTGCACTGCGCGGGCTTGCCCGAGCTCAGGCATGAACTGTGTATAGGGCAAATTCGAGCCCACGATGAGCAACACGTCGCAGTCCCGCATCAGCTCGTAGCTCGGCCTGGTGCCGAGCAAGCCGATGGCACCCGTGACATAGGGAAGGTCATCCGGGAGGACGTCCTTGCCCAGCAGCGCCTTGGCAACCCCCGCACCGGTCACGTCGGCGACCAGCTTGACCTCCTCGGCAGCGTTGCGTGCGCCTTGGCCGGCCAGAATCGCGACCCGTTCACCGGAGTTGAGCACTTCGGCAGCCTGGGCGATCTCGTCCTCGGGCGGCACCATGACCGAACGTGACGTACTGGGCGGGCTGGACGGCACGTGCTGGAACTCGTGCTCGGGTGCGCTGTAAGGCTCTTCCTGCACGTCGGACGGGATGATCACGGCCGTCGGCGCTCGCCTGGCCTCGGCTGTACGGAATGCCCGGTCCAGTGCGTTGGGCAACTGCTCCGGCACGGTCACCTCGACGACGTAATCGGAGGCGACATCCTTGAACAAACTCCGGAGATCGACCTCTTGCATGTAATTCCCGCCGATGGCACTACGTGCCGTCTGTCCCACGATCGCGACCACCGGCACGTGATCCAGTTTGGCGTCGTACAGGCCGTTGAGCAGATGGATCGCCCCAGGCCCGGAGGTCGCCAGGCAGACACCTGCCCGGCCGCTGAACTTCGCATAGCCAACGGCTTGGAATGCCGACATCTCCTCGTGCCTCGACTGCACGAAACGAGGCTCATTGTCCGCTTCGCCGAAGGCGGCGACAATACCGTTGATGCCGTCGCCCGGGTAGCCGAACACTTCCGTGACTCCCCATTCCCGGAGCCGTTGCAACAGATAATCAGCGACCGTCTGGGCCATGCTTCCTCCTCGTGCCGGACACACCACGCCACTACCCGATACCCGGAATTCCAGACAGCAGAGCGCCCGAACGCGACCGGCCCAGCTCACTATCCGGCGTCTCGACCCGCCCGGCCTCTAATACGATCAGACACATGAACGAGGTGATCGTGCGCGACGGCACATGGACGTTCGACGGCGAACTCGTTCGTATAGTCCCGGGCCAAGACCGCCAGGTACACCACCTTCGGCAGGCGCTGGGCGAACTGACCGTCCCGTTGCTCGCGATCGCCGGCGTCGCCTATGAGCCCGGCCGCAAGGGCGGTCGCCTCCGGCTGCGCCTCCGCGACGGTGCCGACCCGTTCCTCCAGGTCACTGGCGGAAAATTGGCAGAAAACGCCGATCCTTACCGATTGGCCGTAGACCGCGACACCACCGGCGCGGCCGAATACCTGGTCGACGAGATCCGGCAGGCTCTGATGCTGGAGCAAGTGCCACCGGGCACCTGCGACCACTATCTGCTTCCGGGACCGGCGGTACCGCTGACCGCCACCGCGGGCGACGGCACGGCGTCGTTCGACGGCAAACAGATCCACATCGAGTGGACCGAGTGGGCCGAAGACGTCAAGAAGTCCGCCGGCACGCGGCAGATCACACTCGACGACATCACCGGCGTGGAATGGGTGCCGATCGTCGGCTGGACCAACGGCTTCCTCCGCTTCCGGGTCAGCGGCGCATCGTCACTGCTACCCAAACACGATCCCAATTGCATCACCTGGGGAATGCGCCGCGAGGGCGGGACAACATCCTTGCTGGCCGCTGCCGTCGTCGCGCGGCTGCCACACCCGGCCTCGCCCTCCGTAGCCGTCCCCCGATCCGAGCAGCCATCCAATGCCGCCTCGGGCGCCGAGGAAAACGACCACGACGCCGTCCTGCGCCGGCTGCGTGAGCTTGGGGATCTTCACCGTGAGGGTGTCCTGACCGACGCCGAGTTCGCCTCGGCCAAGCAGGCGCTGCTCCGAAAACTCTGACCTCCTCTCCGTCGCGGCTTCTTCGTCCGCTGCGTAACCCCACGAAGCAGCCCGGCGGGGCATGTAGTGCGGGCCACATGTCGCACGTGATTGACCGGAACACTGTGGGGTACAGGCAGCGCAAGAGACAAACGCAACCGTGCGCGCAGGAGGACACCATGCCGGAGCGTGGCAGCAGCAAACATGGACCCCGGCAGGACGACGAGCTCAAGCATGAGCTGCACGGATTGGAGCAGGCCGACCGCCGGGCGCGTGCCGAGGAGTGGCGGGATCCCGAGCCTCCGGCCGACGATGATCCCGCCACCTACACGCCGTCCGATCCCGACATGCCTCCCGCCGACGCCGGGACCCGACCGCCGGTTTATGAAGCGGACAACGCCGACGCGACGGTCGGCCCATCAGCATCCGGGTCGGCTTCACCGGAGGCCGGCATCGTCGCCCAGACCGTCTCCGATGTCATGACCCGCCGGGTCATCGCCTTGTCCATCGACGCCTCTGTCACCGACGCCGCGATCGCGATGAAGAACAACGACGTAGGCGAAGTCGTCGTCGCCCACGACGGTGCCGTGCGCGGAGTGGTGACGGATCGAGATCTCACGATCCGGGTGGTGGCCGAAGAACTGGATCCGGACCGCACCCCTCTCGAGGAGATATGCAGCGAGGAGGTCGTGGCCGTACGCCCGGACGCCCCGGTGGACGAAGCCGTCGCCCTCATGCGGGCACGTGCGTTGCGCCGCCTTCCGGTCGTCGACGAGGACACGCGCCCGCTGGGCGTTCTCTCGCTCGGCGACGTCGCGGTGTCGAGGCAGCCGGAATCACCGCTCGCGGACATCAGCGCGGCTCCGCCGAACCGCTAATCGGCCGCGAACGCGGCGTCGCGAACCTCGGGGGCCAGACTGCTCGTCAAATAGGACGTCGTCCCGTCGGACAGCAACTCACGTGCGGCCGTCGCCAGCGCGCCGTAAGCGACCCACGCCAGCGATCCGCCCACGGACACCCGGCGAACCCCGAGTGCCGCCAGCTCCGCCGTGGATGGAACACCGGGCAGGGTCAATACATTGACCGCGCCGCCCACCTCGCGCACCAGGCGTTCGATGTCGACTGCCGCCGTCAGGCCCGGCGCATAGACCACGTGCGCTCCTGCCGCCCGGTAGGAGGCCAACCGCTCGACCGTATCGGTAAGATCGTCGACGCCGTACAGATGATTGTCCGCCCGGGCGGTCAGGACCAGACCGTGCCGGTCGGCCACCTCAGCCGCGACCCGCACTCGCTCGGTGGCCAGATCGACAGGAAGTACGCCAACCGAGGGCTCGTAGTCCTCGATCGAGCATCCGGCCGCGCCGGTGCCGGCGATCAACTCGACCGTGCGGGCGACGCCACCCGGCGAGCTGGGATAACACCCCTCCGAGTCCACGCTGACCGGAACGGACACCGCTTCGACAATCGCCTCGGCGTGAGCCAGCATCTCTTCGCGGCGTACATGCTGATCGAGGCGCCCCAGCGAGCTCGCGTGGCCAGAGCTGGTGGTGGCCAGCGCCGCACTGCCCAGGTGCTCAAGTATTCTCGCCGAGCCAGCGTCCCATGCGTTCGGCATGATGAACAGGCCGTCGTCGTGCATAGATCTGAAGCGATCCGTCATATCCATTGCTCCTCGTGAAGTCTGGCCCTGCAGCGTCTGACGTGTGGAGCCTAGCGGCCGGGTGATGCCACCCACTGGCGGGTTTCAGCCGCCAACCAGACTTGGCCTCGGACACGCGTTGAATGGTCCAGCGGTCAGCTGGCACCACGTACCCCGGGCAGTTCACGCCCGGTCAACGCGCAGGCGTGGCGGACGTGATCTCGCAGCGAATCCGCGAGTTCGTCGGCTCGTTCCCGGACCATGTCCCGACGACGCGGCCACGGCACGGGCCGGGTCTGGATCGGTGCGCCGGCAACGACATCGATCGACGTGCGCAACCGTGGCAGGCCTTTGGCCGATCCGGGCGCCGGGCTACAGCCCAGGGCGGCCACCGGGACGACGGGCGCCCCCGTGCACAGCGCCAGATAGGCCACGCCGGGTTTGATCTGTTCGAAACCGCCGGGGCCACGGGTTCCTTCGGGATAGATCGCGAGGACGTCACCGCGATGTAAGACCGCAAGGCAGTCTTTGACCGCTACCGGGTCGCATGCGAACCGGTCTACCGGGATCTGACCGATCGCTCGAAGAGCCACGCCGGCTGGTCCGGCGAACATCTCCTGCTTCACCAGGGCATGGACTGGCCGTTTGACCAGTGCGTACAACAGCGGGCCATCAAGGATGCTGGTGTGATTGGACGCGAGGATCACCGGCCCGCCTGCGGGAATCACGTCAAAGTTGTGCAGCCGGACCTTGAATGCGGAACGCACGAGCGCGGACGCGAGTGGACGCGCTGCGCGCGCGGCCCGCGCTCTCGGGCCGGGAACGTCATGCCAATAGTCCGGAGCTGCGGCAACCGTCATGATCCTTTCCCTTCCCGGCGAGCTTCGTTCACAAGGCAATGGAGACGTCTAAGTGACGTCGACGCGACTCATGCCCCGTCGTGCCAGGTCCAGTACCCAGAATGGTCTCGCTGAGCCGACCGTCGTTGAGAAACGGGGTCACCGCGTCGCGTATTCGTCAGGCCGCGACGCCGCGACTGCGCATGGCGTCCTCGACTATCGTCAGCCCTTCGAGGCCGGGCATACGGGCGATGTGGCCGTCGATCTTGCGTATCTCCGCGAGCCCGTCCGGTCCGCTGAACAGGTGGCTCATCACGTGCACGACCTCCTCTTCCGGCATCACGCCGGAGCCGACCGGCGCCCAAGCCTTACGCAGGGCGAACCGGGCGAAGAGACGTGCCTTCTTGCTGTCTTCCAGCCGCTTACGGGCCTGAGTTGCGTAGAAGGCGACATGCCGGGCCTCCTGTTTGGCGATCCGCCGGAGCAACTCGGCGAGCGCCGGATGGCCTTCGAGCGTCGCCAGCCGGGTATAGGCGGCACTCGCCGACCATTCGTTGACTGCGCCCCAGATCATGTGTGTCGCGATGAGGTCGGCGCCCAGCACGTTGCCGAGCACCGATTGTTTCACCGGGTCGAGACGGTCCTTCCAGCCGACCTTGAGCCGCTTGGCTTTGAGCGCGTCGAAGTCGACGGTGATGCCGTGCAGTCCCAGCACCGCGGCCAGCGCTTCACCGTGCCAGAACTCTTCACGGTTCCAGATCGTGAAGAAGGTGGCGACGTCGCCGTCCTTGTGCGCCGGGGTGACCAGCAGATCGCGGAGATAGCAGACGGTGTGGTACTCGACATCGCACATGTACCGAAGACTCCGCAGCGTGTGCGCCGGGAGCGGATTCTCCCGGAAATCGTCGAACGACAGGTCCTGCCACTGCACACGCTCGGACTTGGTCGCGAAACGATCGATGTCAAAAGCCATGAGATGTCCTGTCGTCGGTCTCGTCGCCGCGATCTGTCCACGGCGCCTTCTTCCGCGATCCGACCGAGCGGCGCGGTGTCTGACCAGCGTGCCGGTCCGTTATTGCGGTCCGCCCCCAGTCGAAGACTGTCCACGATTGCCTGCGCGCGTGCCGGTAGAGCTTGCTGTCAGGGTTGACGGCCGCGGGGTGGCCGAGCAACTGCAGCCAGGCCACGTCCGCATGGCTGTCTCCGTAACCGTACGAATGCCGTAGATCCATACCGTGGTGATCGGCGTATTGGACGAGCCAAGCCGCACGGGCTTCGTCGACCAGCGGCGGAGCGTCGAGATAGCCGGTCAGCACGCCGTCGTTCTGGTGCATACGCCCGGCGATGACGTCATCGAAGAGGTGTGCGATCGGCTCGACGAGGACGTCGATCGAACCGGTCACGAGCACGGTGTGATGCCCGGCGGCGCGGTGTGCCTGGGCGCAGGCAACCGCGTCAGGGAGCACTCGTTGCCGCAGTGCTCGGCCGAACGCGCCCTGTGCCTGCCGTTGTATCTCGCTGGCCGGAAGACCCTCGTAGCGGCGGGTGAAGGCACGGATGAACTCGCCTCGGTTGCGCAGCTCACTGCGGACGTAACCGGGCAACGACACCGCGAGACTGCCCAGTTCGCGCGGCCAACGCGACATCGGCGCCATGGAACGGCACAGCCAGAGGTACTGCTCGATGAGGTTCCAGTCGAGTACGGTGCCCTCGAGATCGAACACGGCCAGCGCATCGGATCGCACGGACAACATGCGGGTGGGCTGTGGTCGCGAGGCGGGGCGGTTCACGAACGCGCGGCTCAGCGATGTGACGGCCGGGAAATGAACCTCTTGCAGATAGTGCCGCCAGTCGATCTCGGTGACGTCGAACCCGCGGTGGCCACGTTCGGGCTCCGGAATAGACCTGTGCAACTCCCGGGCCCGTGCATCGTCGAAAACGATCTCGGTCTGCACATAGGGCCGGTAGAGGTCGGTGAGTTTGCGCAGCGAACGGAGGTCGCGCTGGAGGCTGTGCACTTTGTCGGCCCACCCGCGCGAACGCGTAGTCATCGGCAACCGGGTCAGCAGCCAATCCGCACTGGTGACCAGCGCTTCTCGCTGCCGCATCGCACGGTCCACGCGCGGGCCGCCGGCCAATCGCCAGCTCGGCACCTGGACGTGTCCGTCGTCCTTCGGTAGCGGCGAGTTCACGAAGAACTCGCGGACATTCTGGTACATCTCGTGGAATGCCAGCGGATTGCTGGCGCCGGAACCGAGATGGAAGTAGCGGCGCCCAGCCGGCTCCGGCGGTGTTAGCGCCGCGGCGATAATCGCGTTCACGACAAAGTCGACCGGGATGATGTCGAGGATGCTGTCCGGCAACGCCGGGAAGTCGGGCAGCTGTCCACGGCCGTAGGCCAGGATCAGCGGGTCGGCCACTTTGAAACCGTCGATCCATCCCGGGAATGGATGCCGGAGTGCGCTTTCGATGATGGTGGGTCGCAGCACCGACAGCCGCTGCCCCTCCCGGTACCACAGGTCTTCCGCAGCCCGCTCGGCCAACGCTTTGGTGAAGGTGTAAACGTCTGTCCAGCCGAGCGTCTCCGCCCGTAGTCGCCCCTGGTCGATTAGCCGTTCGTTGACCCACTCCTGCCTGGCCTGCTCGGCGGCGTTGGTGACCGCCTGGGGGCCCACCTTGCCGTGCTCAGCACGAGCTTGGTCCAGCAGCTGGCGCAACACCACGGGGTCGCGTGAGGCGAGTTCGAGGCTTCGCCGGGCCGTGTGCGCCATCTCGGCCTCGGCACGCCAGTCGACGTCGTGGTTGAGCGACTGCTCAGGCGTGATCCCTTTGCGCAGCCCGCCCACGTAGGCGGTAGAGACGTGGATCACGTGGGGTGTCGCGCCGGCAGCCCGCAGGCCTCCGTACAGCCCCAGCGCCCCGCCCACATTGGTATCGAACGCTTCGTCTATCGGTGGATCGAACTTCACCGCGGACGCGCCATGGATAACCGTGTGGAGATCGGCCGGTAGCTCCGGCATATCCGTGAGATCCCCGGCGATGACGGCGATGCGTTCACGGGCGATCCGGTCGGCTTCAGCCGCGCCGATGGACCGCCGCCACGTGCGGAACACCGGCTTGCGCAGCAGTTTGGCGAGGCGGTCTTCGGCCGTGAGGCTTCCTTTTGGCCGGATGATCACTGAGATCCGGGTATCCGGGTGCCCGGACAGCAGCCGTTCCAGCACTGCCTGCCCGACGAAGCCCGTGGCTCCGGTCAGCAGGACATGAGCGTCCGACAGCGTGGACCCTGGCGTGGTCATGTGCGGCTCCTGAACGCGGATTGGGTGAGTCGGCGCCACGTACCCGACAGCGATGCCGGGGTGCGCGGCAACGTTGACGCTGCCACCGAGGCACGCGCCAGCGCAAGCTGTTCCAGGCCAGGCAGTGTCTGGATGCGCCGGTCGATCCTGTCGACAAGCCTCGGCGCCGGCGCCAGGACGTGTCCGAAAAAGAATGCGGCGTCTGGCGTGGCGTCCTCGTCCAGGCTCGATGGCCACCCGGCACGTCGCAGCCTCACTTTGGCCAGCCTCTGGGCCCGTGGGGCGCCACGGAGCCGGTCGTGCGCCTCGGCCTCGAAGAACTCCAGATGCCGCGCCTTGATGACGAGCACCTCGCCGAGGAACCGGGCCAGTTCCGGGTGCCCGTCGAGCGACAACAAACGTTCATACCCGGCCTGGCACAACAGCTCGTCCAACGTGCCCGCGGCCATGTGCACGGCGACGACATCCTCGCCGAGGGTGTTGTCAACCAGTGACCGCCGGATCGGGGCGATTCTGTCCGAAAACCGGCGCCACGCGACCACGCCGTTGGCCCCCTGGCGGCTGACCTGCGCCGGTTGGAATTCGTGCCTGGCGAGCATCGCGTCCACAGCGTCGGCCACCCAGTACTTCTCGAATGCCCATGTGGTCAGGAACGCCGTGACCCGCGCGTCCTTGTGCGTTGGTGTCACCAGCACCGTGCGCAGGTAGCGCATCGTCGAGCGTTCGAGATCTCGCATGTATCGCAGGCTGCGCAGCGTTGACTGCCCAAGCGGACGCACATCGAACTGGACGAGATCGAGTCGATCGCGGTGGCTCCCGGTGGCCGTCCGGGCGAACTCCCGGATATCGAAGGTGTTCTTCGGCTCGACGCTCACCGGCTCATCACCCTTTACGAGCACCGGTGACCTCGCTTGTTCGGGGAACTGACCGGACACGACGCCTGCATGATGATCACTCCCGACAGTTTGCCTCAACCACCAAAAACGAACCTTCGTTCTCTTAATCTCCCACACCCGACCCAAGCCTGAGACACCGCCCCCCAACGGACTACCCAATCCGAACATGCCCTCACGGCGAACCGCGCAAGGCGTCCAGGCCGCCTGCATACAGGCTTGCTTCAACATTGCCCACGAACAGGCCTTGCAGGATGTAGCCCATGATCACTCCGAACAGCACCTTGGCGACCTCGTCAGGGTCAGCGCCGGCCGCGACGCGACCAGCCCGTTGCTCGGCCGCCACGAGATGGGAGATCATGCCTTGAATTCTGCTATATCGCCCTCGGAGCATCTCCAGCAGTTCGTCGTCACGCAGGGCCTCGGCCCACACCTGAGGCGCCAGCCGGGCAAAACCCTGCTCGCCGAACGCGAAGCCGCTAGCCGCCTCCAGCCCTTGCCGCATGGCGTCGGCCAAGCCGAGCGGAGGCTCTCGTGTGAAAATCGACTCGACCAGACGATCGACTTCACCAGTCACTTCCTCAGCGATGACCGTGATGATCTCGCCCTTGCCTCCGAAATGGCCGTAGACCGCTCCCGCCGACAGTCCAGCCTCGGCGAAAATATCGGTCATGGAGGTTTGGTGAAATCCCTCACGGACAAAACATCGGCGTGCCGCGGCAAGAATCTGCTGGCGGCGCCGATCGCTATGCTCTTGCGACACTCGAGGCATGCCATGAACCGTAAAACGAACGTTCCTTCTATACAAGGAAAGGGAGTAGTCCGGTGACAACTCGCAAGAGCTGGCCCGACCCTTCGACCGACTCGCGCGCACGCGCGCCGGAGGGGGCGAGCACCACCTCGATCGACGGTCGGCAGCCACCTATGGCAGATTAAGAGAACGAAGATTCGTTTTAGGCGAGCACGAGAACGACAAGGCGGGAGTGATCACACGTGTCGCTACGTGGAACGGCGCACACATCGACCGCGCTCATCACCGGCGGCACCTCAGGCATCGGCCTTGCCTTCGCCCAGCTTCTCAGCCGCCAAGGCCACAACGTCATCCTGGTGGGCCGGAACACTGATCGGCTGCATCAGACCGCCCATCAGTTGAGTTCATCCACCGGGCAGCAGGTTGACACCATTCAGGCCGATCTGGCCGATCGCGCCGACGTCCAGCGCGTCGCCGAACGGCTTTCATCGCAGGACGAACCGGTTGACCTGCTGGTCAACAATGCCGGTTTCGGCGTTCACGCCCGCTTGACTTCTGAGGACGTCACGGTCCACGACGAAGCGTTCGACGTCATGTGCCGGGCAGTCCTCGTACTGGGCGGCGCCGCCGCAAGAGCGATGCTGGCGCGCAAACGTGGCACGATCATAAATGTGTCTAGTACCGCCGGATTCATGGCCATGGGAAGCTACTCAGCGATCAAGGCGTGGGTGACGACCTACAGTGAGAGCCTCGCCGTTGAACTCCGCGGCACCGGGGTTCAGGTGACCGCGCTCTGCCCGGGCTGGGTGAAAACGGAGTTTCACCAGCGCGCCGGCATCAACACAACCTCCATCCCCTCGTGGCTTTGGACCGACAGTGAACGGGTTGCCGCCACGTGCCTCAAGGACGCCGCCCGCGGCAAGGTGATTTCCATCCCCAGCAAGAGATTCCGGGTCTTGATGTGGGGTATTCGTCACCTACCCAGGAGCGCCATCCACGCCGCGTCGGGAAGAATCACATCGAAGCGAAGGGCACCACAGTCAGAAAACGGGGAGGTCCGTTGAATCTGAAGATGGCCCCGAGCGGCACAACCCGCACGAAGCGCTACCGGCGGTTCAACTCACGTGCCCTGGCGATCCCACGTTTCTGCATCCAGCGAATGATGCTGAAGCCACTGGTGTGGTCCTTGACGTCGGTTCGGGTGCAGTCCGAGTCGGACGTGAACAAGATGCCGCTGCCGTTCATCGTGGTCGCCAATCACGCTAGCCACCTCGACACACCGCTCGTCATCGGCGCACTTCCCCGGCGCTTGTCCCGTTACCTGGCCGCCGGGGCTGCCGCTGATTACTTCTTCGAAGTGCGCTGGCGCAAATGGCTCACGTCGTTGGTCTTCAACACCTTCCCCGTCGATCGCACCGGCAACCGCTCCCACTCCGGCGTCTCCAGGGAGCTTCTCCGGCGCGGGGTACCCCTGCTGATCTTCCCCGAAGGCGGTCGGTCCGCCTCGGGCCGTATCGGTTCCTTCAAGCCTGGCGCTGCCGCCCTGGCGATCACCTGCGACGTGCCCTGCCTGCCGGTGGCCATCGTGGGAGCCCATGAGGCCATGCCCCGCGGGAAGAACTGGCCGGTGCGCGGACGGCCGCCCATCGTCGTGTCGATCGGTTCGCCCGTGCGCGCTGAACCGGATGAGACCGCCGGCGCATTCACTCAGCGGCTGGCGGAAGAGATCCGCCGGCTCCATGCCAGGAGCGATTCGAGCGGGGACAGCAATTCTCGCGTGGTGAGGGGAGATCAGATGACTGCCGTCAAACACATGAAGTGGTGGGGCTGGGGTGATGAAGGGGTTTCGTTTGAGTACCGGAACAAGCCGGAGTTCGCGCCCTTCGTCCAGAAAGCGGTAGGGCTCGACGTCACCACTCCCCCCGTTCCGCCGTTGTCGTTCGACGAACTCGAGGTGCCGGCGCCGCGTATCGGTGAGCAGTTACAAGAACAACTCACCGACATTCTCGGAGCCGAGCACGTTCACACGGACAAGATGAGCCGAGTCGTGCACACCCTTGGCAAGGGCATCCGGGATCTGCTGCGGATCCGGTCCAGCGACCTGAACCGCTGTCCGGACGTCGTCGTCTATCCGGCCGACGAGGAACAAGTGCGGTTGGTCGTCGAGGCGGCCGTCGAAGCCGACGCGGTGGTCATCCCCTTCGGGGGCGGCAGCAACATCTCCGGCAGCCTCGAGCCTCCTCCGGAGGAGCAACGCGTGGTGATCTCGCTGGACCTCGGCCGGATGAACCAGGTCCTGGAGATCGACGAGAACTCGGGACTCGCCCGAATCCAAGCAGGCGCGCAGGGTCCCGACCTCGAACGCGCACTCGCGGCGCGCGGCTGGACCATCGGCCATTTCCCCGACAGCTTCGCCCACTCCACGCTAGGCGGCTGGATCGCCACCCGCTCTTCTGGAATGCAGTCCGACAAGTACGGCGACATCGCCGACATCGTCCGTGGCCTACGGCTCGTACGGTCAGGCGGTACCGTCGCCCTGCGCCCCCTCCCCAGCACGTCCACCGGCCCGAGCATCAGGGAGATGATTCTCGGCAGCGAAGGCCGGCTCGGGGTGATCACCGAGGCGACGGTCAACGTCCACCGGATCCCGCCGGTACGTAAGGTGCTGGCTTACCTCTTCCCGTCATGGGATGCCGGCCTCGCCGCCATGCGGGAGATATCCGAGAGCGACGCCAGCCCGTCGGTGACACGGGTGTCCGACGCTCCGGAGACCGCGTTCTCATTCGCCACCCGCACAGCGAGCAAAGGGCTCAAGTCAGCCAGCACAAAGGCCCTGACCAAGGTTTTGACCATGCGCGGCTGGGACCTCGATCAGCTCTGCCTGTCCTTCATCGGTTACGAAGGTAGTGAATCCCACGTCAAGTACGAGAAGAAGCTCGTCAAACGCATCGTCAGCAAACACGGCGGGATGTACATCGGCGAAGGGCCCGGGGCGCTGTACGACCAGAAGAAATTCGACACGCCCTATATCCGCGACTTCCTGCTCGACCGCGGCGCCGCTGCCGATGTCTCCGAGACGGCCGCGCCTTGGTCCAAGCTCCGGCATCTCTACGACACCACGATGGCCGCCGCCCACAGCGCGTACGACGACCTCGGAGTACGCGGTTGGATCATGTGCCATCTCTCACACTCGTACCACTCCGGGGCGTGCTTGTACTTCACCTTTGCTTTCGTGCATGGCGACGAACCGCTCAAGCAGTACGACCACGTGAAGTCGGCGATCCAACAAGCGTTTATCGACGCAGGCGGGACATTGTCACACCACCACGCGGTCGGCGTCGAGCATGCGCCTTGGCTCACCGACGACATCTCCGAGGAGGGGGTCTCGTTGATGCGTGGTCTCTTCGAGAGCGCCGACCCGCGGAGAAATTTCAATCCGGACAAGATCATTCCCCGCTCCTAGTCGGAATGAACGTGGTTTCTCCCCGCTCACCACGCGAGACACCCCCGGACCTGGCCGTCGGCGAGGTCGTGGCCGAACGCGTCTATGCGCTGACCCGCAACGACCTCATCCGCTACGCCGGTGCTTCGGGCGACTTCAACCCCATTCACTGGAACCAGCGGATCGCGGCGTCTATGGGTATGCCGGGCGTCATCGGCCACGGCATGCTGACCATGGCGCTCGCCGGGAGGCTGCTGACCGACTGGCTCGGAGATCCGGGGGCCGTCATCGAATACGGCGTCCGCTTCTCCAAACCGGTCGTGGTGCCGGATGACGACGTCGGGATCAAAGTCCACGTGAAGGCGACGATCACGGCTGTGCGCGACGACGGCGTGCGCGAGATCACCCTCGAAGCGCTGGTGGACGACAACAAGGTGCTGACGCGGGCTCGGGCGCTGGTCAGGGGTTCGTCGTCGTAGTCGCCGAGATTGACAGGCGGTCCGTCGCAATCTGGGCCGCGCGACGCCTACAGTAGTCGTCGTCGCCTGCGTTGATTGGATTGCTTGTGCCTGTTCCCACCCGTGCCACCTATGCCGCCCTGGCTGGAATCGGTCTTCTCGTGCTCAGCGCCTGTGGAAACGGTGACGATTCCACGGCAGCCACCGTGAACGGCACCGAGATCTCGGCTGAAGACGTCGAGGCCCAGTCCGAGATCATCGCCGAGAATCCCGCAACCCAGCAACAGATGGAAGGCGCGGACGAGGAGCAGGTCGAGCAGCAGCTCAACGCCGACGCGCTGAGCCAGCTGATCTTCGAGATCGTCATGACGGACGGCGCGGCCGAGCTGGGTGTCGAGGTCACCGACGACGACGTCACACAGACCACCGAAGAGATCGCCATGCAGTTCGGTGGCGAAGACGCCATGTACGAGGAGCTTGAGGAGCAGGGCCTCGATCGCGACGAGGTCGACCGCCAGCTGCGGTTCGCCGCATTGCAGGACGCGATCATGGTGGAGCTCGGTGCCGGCGTCGACGACGAGGCCGTCGAGGAGGCGTACGCCGAAGGCACGCCGGCCAGGCACATCCTCGTCGAGGACGAGGACGAGGCCAACGAGGTCTTCGACCGGATCGACGGAGGTGAGGATTTCGCGGAGGTTGCTCAAGAGACTTCGCTCGACGGTAGCGCCGAGGCCGGTGGCGACCTCGGTTTCATCCAGCCCGGCATGACCGTGACGGAGTTCGAGGAGGCGCTGTTCGCCGCTGACGAAGGCGAAGTGGTCGGCCCGGTCCAGAGCGACTTCGGATACCACGTGATCCAGCGGCTCGAGAAGCCCGAATTCGAAGAAGTGCAGGACGAACTCCGCGCCAACCTCGAGCAGGTCAGCATGCAAGAAGGCCAGATGGCGTTCCAGGATTTCATCACCGAGCAACTGCAGGCGGCCGACGTCGACGTCGACCCCGAGTACGGCGAGTGGAACGCCGAGATGGGTCAGGTCATGCCCGACGACCCCGTCCAGCCCCCGCAACCGGAGCAGCCGCTACCCGAGGATCTCGATGACCTCGACCTCGAGGATCTCGACCTCGAAGACCTCGAGGATCCCGAAGACTCCGACGACTGACCCGGTCGTTGATCATTGGTGGTGAGCCATCCAAGCAAGGCGACGACCCCGGTGTGACTTCCACCGCAGCTCCGAGGCGTTCGCCCAGCAGCGATGCCGGCCACGATGGCCCCACGAGCCAGGCAGCCATCGCTTGAACCCCGGGATCGAGAGCGTCTCAGATGCGGAAGGCCGTGCGATAGGCGGTTGGGCTGACGCCGACGGCGCGCTGGAAGTGTCGTCGCAGGGTGGCAGCGGTGCCCATCCCAGACTGAGCGGCGATCTGCTCGACGGAGGCGCCGGTGCGCTCGAGAAGGTCTTGGGCCCTGGTGATCCGCTGGTGATGGAGCCAGGTCAGTGGAGCGAACCCGGTTTCGGCCAGCATCCGGCGGGCCAGCTGCCGGGTACTCAGGCCCGCCCGGCGGGCGAGTTCCTGGACAGTGAGAGGTTTGTCGAGGTGAGCACGGGCCCAGTCCAGTGCCGGGCCGAGCTGATCGGTGACCCGCGGATCAGCCGGCGGAGTGATGAACTGCGCTTGCCCGCCAGGCCGGTGTGAGGGAACCACGAGGCGACGCGCCAATCCGTTGGCCGCGGCGGCGCCGTGGTCGAGGTGTACCAGGTGGAGGCACAAGTCGAGCGCCGCGGTTTTGCCGGCGGAGGTCAGCACCTGTCCGTCGTCGACGTAGAGCACGTCGGCTCGGACATCGATCCCGGGATGGAGCCGGGCCAGCTCCTCGGCATGCATCCAGTGTGTGGTCGCGGTACGCCCATCCAGCAATCCTGCCGCGGCGAGCACGAACGACCCCGTGCACAGCGCGGCGATTCGCGCTCCCCCCGCGTACGCGAGGCGTAGCGCGTCCAACAAGGCAGGATTCGGCTGCCCGTGGAGGACGCTGGTTGATGGAACGATGACGGTGTCGGCCTCGGCGAGTGCCGCCAGGCCTTCGGTCTGAAAGTTGGGCAACCATCGGGCTGGGCTGCCGTCAGGAGTGCAGGCGATCAGCTCGTACCACACCCCCGAGGGTGACAGGTCGCGGCGATCCACGCCGAAGACTTCGGCGGCGATCGCGGTCTCGTAGAGCATCGAGTCCTCGTGAAGAGCGATTCCGACCACTGGCATGTCTGAAACTGTACGCATAGCGTCAGATCGGACTATCGCGCCTGAGCCCGCGGCGTGATGGGATCAGGGTCATGGACAGAAAAGTGCTGGTGTACGGCGCCTACGGACATACCGGTCGGTTCGTGGTCGCCGAGTTGCTGCGACGCGGGTTTCTGCCGGTTTTATCCGGGCGGAACCAAGCTGCCCTCGAGGCACTCAGCGGCCGCTTCCCCGGATCGGAGATACGCCCAGCGACTATCGACGACGAGGCGTCGCTGCGGGACGCCGTCGGCGGCGTCTCAGTGGTCGTGAACTGCGCGGGCCCGTTCCTGGACACGGCTATTTCGGTAGCGACTGCCGCCGTCGGCGCCGGGGTCCATTACCTAGACGTCGCCGCGGAGCAGGCAGCGGTCCAAGGCGTCTACCGCGCTCACGAGGACCTCGGGTGGCCAGCCGATGTCGCCGTGATCCCGGCCATGGCGTTCTACGGTGGGCTGGCTGACCTCCTTGCATCCGCCGTCATGGGCGACTGGGACACGGTCGATCGGATCAGCGTCGCGGTCGGGCTGGACCGATGGTGGCCCACCCAAGGCACGAGGATCACGGGCCGGCGCAACACCGCGGCCCGCCTCGTCGTCGACCACGGCCGGCTGATACCCGCCCCAGCACCACCTCCGGTCCTGCACTGGGACTTTCCGGGCGCCATCGGGCCGCAGACCGTTGTCGGGACCCCCTTCACTGAGATCATCACGATGACCCGCCACTTGAACGCGTCCCAGATCGACACCTACCTGACGACGAACGCGCTGGAAGACATCCTGGATCCAGCAACGCCGGCCCCGCGTGCCGTTGACGACTCCGGCAGATCGGCCCAGCAATTCGTCGTGGACGTCGTCCTACGCCGCGGGGAACAACAACGCCGGATCTCAGCCGAAGGCCGCGACATCTACGCCGTCACCGCGCCCCTCGTGGTGGAAGCGGTCCAGCGACTCAGCGACGGCCGGACGCAGATATCGGGCGCGGCCGCGCCCGGTGAGGTCTTCGACCCCGCCGACTTCTTGGGCGCACTCAGCCCGCGCCACCTGACGATCCGCCCCCACTAGCCATCGCCGGCGCGTGCGGCCCACCCTTGCCACAACTCACCAGGCACGCGCAGCAGATGGCTTTATCGCCGATCAGGGCAGCGCTCAAGATGACACTCCGTAGCGGGCGGCGAGCGCTGCGGCGCGGGCACCCACGGCGGCGCGCAACCATTCCGGATCGAGCGCTTCGGCGTTCGTGGAGAGCTGCCACAGCGCCCATTCAGCGTGTCTCGAATCTTGGAAGGTGACCTCGAGGCGCCGCCAGCCGTCCGCGTCGGTCTCCTCGGCGAGGATGGCCACCGCGGTGTCCACCAGGTCCTCTCGCCTGGCCGGATGCACTCGTACCAGCACGGTGACTTGGTCACCGCCGGCCCGGAACCGCGCGCTGCGTTCCTGCCAGATCCGGTCCAGATCGACCTCGCTTGGTCGCTGTGCTGGTTCGTTGAGTTCCTCAGCAGCCAGTACCCGCGACAGCCGGTAGGTGCGGTCCGCTCCGGATCTCTTAGCCAGCAAGTAGCCCCGGTCGCGTACGGTGACCAGGCCGATCGGGTCCACCGTGCGCCATTTCGGTTCCTGGTCCGTGGCCGCGTAGTGGATGCGCAGCTTGTGTCCGGCGAACACCGCGCTGCGGACTTCGGCCACAATGGTGTCAGGTAGCTCCTCCGCGACCAGCCGGCGCGAGAGAAGGTCGGTCTCCGGGTCGACGAGCAATCGTTCGGCCACGTCGGCAGCAGTGCCTCGATGGCTCTCGGGCAACGCGTCCACCACCTTGTGCATGGCCGAGGCGAGCGCTGAGCCGAGCCCGAATGCCTGCGTGCCACGCCGCGACCCAGCGATCAGCAGGGCTAGGGCCTCGTCGTTGTTGAGCCCGGTGAGGTCGGTCCGGAAATCGGGCAGCAAAGCGAACCCGCCGTTCCGGCCGCGTTCAGCGTAGACGGGGACGCCGGCCGCGGAGAGCGCCTCGATGTCGCGCAGCACCGTGCGCGTGGATACCTCGAGCTCGCGGGCCAGCATCGCCGCGGACAGCCGGCCGCGCTGACGCAGCAGCAGAACCAGCGAGACCAACCGGTCGGCGCGCATGCGGAAACCCTACCGGAATACACGACACAAGATGTCGTGATTGGCTGCGAAGCTGATCAACAAGTCATCAAAAGATGGCGGCTACCGAGCCGACGGACCTACGTACCGTCGATAAACCGAACGGAGCAAAAGTGGCAATGGAAAAAGCGGCGGTCAATCCGTGGACATGGTCGTCGGAGCTGGGATACAACCAAGGTGAGATCGTCTCCGGGCACACCCGGACCCTGTACTGCTCCGGACAGACCGCGATGAGCGGCGACGGCAAACCCCAACATCCCGGCGACATGGCAGCCCAGCTGGCGCTGAGCCTCAACAACCTCGAGGCAGTCCTCAGCGAAGCCGACATGGCCCTCACCAACCTCGTCCGGCTCAACGTCTACACCACCGACGTCGATCTACTCTTCCAGCACTACGGCGTACTGGCGTCCCGGTTGGGTGCCGCCGGGGTAGCGCCAACCACCACTATGCTCGGGGTGACCCGGTTGGCAATCCCCGTCCTGATGGTCGAGCTGGAGGGAACCGCCCTCGCCTAGTTCCCGGCAATTGCTCAGGGGGATCCACCTCTCGGTAGCCGGTCGTCCGAATGATCGGCGAGTAGTAGTCGTACTGTTCGCGGTCTCCCACGGAGGTCGCGCGATTCTCGCGATACCGGGCGAGGTACCGCTCGTCGAGCGGCAGCACACCGTATTTCTCCGCTTCCTGCCACCACTTGGCGATGAGTTCTTCGACGAGCTGCGGATGCTGTCCGGCCAAGTCCGTCGACTCGGCGAAATCTCATCCAGGTGGTACAACTCCCAGTTGCCGTCGGCGACGTCGCCCCCGTGGGCAGGATTGCGCGATCAGATGACCGACCGGAGCTCCCAGATCTTGATGTCGGCGGCCACGGACCCGCTCGGCGCGCTGATGGCGACCCCGGTGCTCTCTGGCAAGGCGGGATAACACCTGCTGGTCAGCGCAACGCGATCCTGGGCGAAGATCTCGATCGTCGATCCGTCGACGATGACGTCCAGGCGCAGCACGCCGTCGTGGACGGTGAGCGGTGCCCGTTCAGCTACCGTTATGGCCTCGGGCGACAGCGTCGACGTGCTCCGGTCGAGTACGAGTTCGGCCGCCACGCGGTCATAGCTCAGCGTCGTCGATTCGCGTCCGGACGGATCACTGAGGACGTGCAGCTCCACGCTGTCGGCGTGTCGAAGATCTACGGTCAGCTCGATCCACGCGTGCCCGGCGTTTGCCAGCACGTCAGCCCGATTGCCCGACCCCAACTCAACGTGCTCATCCAAGAGGACACGGTGGCGCAGACCCGCCGCCTCCGCTACCGGGCGGCTACGCAGGCCCCCCGTCTCGTCGATCCACACCTCTCTCGGCAACGTGAGGGCCCCGGACCAGCCCTGCTGCGCCTGTCCGGCCGGCGACTGTGTCTCCTGGATCCACCCCCACATCAGCGTGCGGCCGACCCCGTCGACGGTTACAGCGGGCGCGTAGAAGGCGGATCCGTGGTCTACCAGATCGATGCCGGACTCCTTGAACCCGTCGCCGACGCGCCGGCCCGAGAAGCCCACCACCTTCCGTCGACCGATGTCGAGGTGGTCGTGGACGGAGACGATGAGGACATCGGCGTCGGCGCTGCGGACCAACTGCGGGCACTCCCACATCACCCCGGTGTCCATCGGATCGCCGAGGCTGGCGAGTCCGCGGTGGAACACCCCGGCGTACTCCCAGTCGACCAGGTCGGCGGACCGATAGTGGTACACGATCCCGCCGGTCTCACGGCTGCCGGAACCTACGAGCTGGTGCCAGCCGTCATCCTCCCGCCAGACGAAAGGATCCCGGAAGCCCTCAGTGGCTTCGGCATCCGGAGGCCCTGCGACGACCGGGTTCGACCGGTGCGGCACGAGCTGTCGGAGACCGTCGGTCGCCCGCGCGAGGCACGTGGACTGGACCTCTCCGCCATCACTGTTGCGAACGCCGGTGTAGACAGCCAGCGGACCGTCGCCACCGTCGTCGACCATGCAACCGGAGAAACAGCCGTCGGCGTCCGGACCGCCTGGCGTCGGCCGGAGTGCGATAGGCAGCTGCCGCCAGGTCACAAGGTCGGTACTGACTGCGTGTCCCCAATGTGGGACGTCCCAAGACGTCGAGAACGGGTTGTACTGATAGAAGACGTGATACTCGCCGCGCCAGTGAATCAGCCCGTTTGGGTCGTTGAGCCAGCCGGAAGGCGCGGTCAGATGGGCACGCGGTCGGGGAGCGAGCATGAAGCGGTTCTCCTCGGTAGATGTGTCGATCGGTGGTGCGCTTCGGTCCGAAACGGGGGATAGTCGTGTGCGTATTCGTCAGCCCTTCAGGCCACCTCGCATGAGCCCTTCGACGACGAATCGCTGGGCGATGATGAACAGGGCGAGCACGGGCAACAGCGAGATGACGATGCCGGCGAGCACCACCGAGATCGAGCCGGTCCCCATGTAGCCCTGCAGGTTCACCAGCCCAAGCGGGAGTGTGAACTTCTCCGGCGAGGACAGGAAGATCAGTGGCCGGAAGAACTCGTTCCAGTGGAAGTTGAACGCCAAGATCGCGACGACGGCCAGTCCAGGTTTGGCCAGCGGCAGGTAGACGCGGAAGAAGATCTGCCACTCGCCGGCGCCATCGATCGCTGCCGCCTCGGCGAGCTCGTGGGGGATCGTCTTGAAGTACTGCCGGAGCAGAAACGTGCCGAAGGCGGTGGGCCAGGCCGGCACGATCAATGCCACCAGGCTGTCTGCCCAACCGATCTCGGAGATGAGGATGAAGATCGGCACGATCGTGACCTGGATCGGCACCATGATGGTGGCGAGGACGAGGCCGAAGAGGACGCCGCGCCCGGGGAACCTCAGGCGCGCGAAGGCGTAACCGGCGAGGCTCGCGGTCGCGAGCTGGCCGAGGACGATCGCGACGGAGACGACCACGTTGTTGGTCACATAGTTGGCAAACCGGGACACCTCGAATACCTGCCGGTAGTTCTCCCAGGCGAAGTCGGTCGGCAGCCACATCGGCGGCAACGTGAAGGACTGCGCGGGCGTGCGCAGTGACGTGCTGAACGCCCATACCAGCGGGGCCAGCATGAGCACGGCCGCCCCGATGAGCAGCACCAGGACGAGGTAGCGCGTGACCCGGTTGTCCGGTTTTCCCGGCCGACCGGGGCGGCGGCGCAGCGTTCGCCGGCCCGACGGCGCCCCGGTGGACGCAGCTCCCGGTTCCGCCCAGGCGTCAGCGGCCCGGGACTGGGACGTGTTGAGCGCCATGTCGGCCTCCTACTGGTAGTGGACCCAGCGGTTGCTGAGGCGGAACTGGACCGCTGTCAGCAACATGATCACTGCGAACAGGACGACGGATATGGCCGCGCCGTACCCCAGGTCGAGGTTGCGGAAGGCCGCGTCGTAGATCGCCATGACGACGGTGCGGCTGGAATCGCCCGGTCCGCCCTGGGTCATGACGAAAGGCTGGTCGAAGACCTGCATGGCGCTGATGAACCCGATGACGCTGGCGACGAGCAGCGACGGGCTCATCAGCGGGACGATGACGCGACGTAGCCGGGTCCATCCGCGGGCACCGTCGAGGTCGGCGGCGTCCAGGACGTCCTGCGGGAGGTTGGCGACGCCGCCCAGCAGGATCAGGAACGTGAACCCGAGCTGATGCCAGACGAAGGCGAGCGCCACGGCGACGAGCGCCCACCGCGATGAGTTCAGCCAGGCGATCGGTTCGATTCCGAGCAGACCCAGGTAATAGTTCACGATCCCGAAGCTCTCGCTGAACATATAGCTGAGCACGATCGAGATCGACGCCGCCGACGTGAGCAGCGGGAAGACGTAGGACGCCCGGAGGAGTGTCCGCAGCCAGTTCGGCATCCGTCGCTGCAGCCCCAAGGCGAGGAAGAGGGCAAGCGACAACTGCAGGGCCACGGCGAGTACGACGAATACGGCGGTATTGACGAAGGTCGTCAGTAGGCGCGCGTCGCCAATGAGCCGCGTGTAGTTGTCCAGGCCGATGAATTCGGGCGGCCTGATCATGTTCCACCGGAACAGGCTCAGCACAAGGGACGCCACGATGGGGATCGCCACGAACACGGCGATGCCGCCGAGGCTGGGTAGCAGGAAGAGATAGCCCAGCGCGGCGCGCCGCCGCCGGACTCCATGGAGGCTGTCCGCCGCGAACGCCCGCGTGAGCGGGCTTCGTGGCGCGGGTGCGAGATCAGGTGTCATCGTTTCGGTCCCGCCGTCACGTCAGTACTGGTCGCCGTAGTCGGCGACGATCTGTTCGAGCTCCAGCTGCAAGCTGTCCATGGCCTCCTGGGGGGTCTTCTCCCCGTTCATGGCCTGCTGTGTCCAGCGGACGAATGCCTCCGTCATCGGGTTAGCAACCGGTGGCGCGGGGATGGGCGCGGTGTCGGGGTGGTCGTCGAGCGTGGCGTAGAAGATCGCCGAGTTGGACGGGCCGGTGCTGGCGTAGCGCTCGTCGGTCACCATCGACCTGCGGACCGGAGTGGTGACGTTGCCCTCGAACTCCGGGCGCAGCTCCATGACCTCGCGCTTAGCAGTGTGCTTCATCCACGCCCACGCGGCCTCCGGGTTCGCGGTGTCGGCCGCTATCGCGAAACCGGCCGTGCCGAACTGGTGCCGCTGGCTCTGCCACGCGGGAAAGAGCTGGACGTCGAAGTCGTCAGGCTCCAGGCCGGCCTCGGCGAGACCGCCGGCCCAGAAGCCACCAGCGGGTGTCATGCCGAGCTCGTCGGACGCGAACAGCCCTTCGAGCAGGCCGCCGCCGCCGATCTCGACCGCGGGGGTGAGATCGTCGTCGCGCAGCCGCATCATGAACTCGAGAGCCTCGACCACCTCGGGCGAGTTCGCCGTAGGCTGCTCCCACCGCCAACCGCCTCCCCGGTTCTCCGCGGCCGGGTCGTCGGCGTAGAACCGGTCCCAGAGCCACTCACCACCAGGCGCGCGTTCTTCGGTGAAGAGGTTGCCGTCGTTGACGAATATCCACGGCATCCAGGAACCCCACAAGCGGTTGGTCCAGCCGTAGCCGTATTTCCCGGTGGCGCCCTTGATCTCGCGGGCATAGTGCTCGAATTCGTCGACGTCCCAATCAGGCGCGGGCATCTGCAAGCCGGCCTCTTCAACGAGGCTGGCATTGAGGTACATGTTCGCCGCGTTGAAGTCGTCCGGCAGCTGGTACAGCGAGCCCTCGTACATCATCGCCTCAACCAGGGCCGGGTGGACGTCGGCGAAGTACTCCTCGAGCTCCTCGGCGTCGCGCTGGACGAACTCGTCGAGCGGCTGTGCCAGCCCTTGCCCGGCAAACAGTTGCGTGCCTTCGGTGGCGACGTTGATCAGGTCCGGCGGGTTCCCTGCGGCGACCTCAGTCAGGATCTTGCTGAAGTAGTCTTCCCAGTCGGTGCCGTTAATCGGCACGAACTCGATCTTGATGTCCGGGTACTCCTCGTTGAAGCTCTGGACGCGCGGATCATCGATCGCGTCATTGGCCGTGAACATCGCGATCCGAAGCGTCCCGCTCTGCCCGTCCCCGGCGGTCGCGCCGCCGTTGTCGTCGCCGCCACAGGCGGCCGCGATTAGGCCGATAGTGAGAACCCCGACGCTGAGTTGGAACGCACGGCGACGCGCGAACGGACGTGGCCTACGGGTGGCTGGATGAGTCATGGCGTTGTCTCCTGTCTTGCCGGTGCCGACCGGCAACGGGCTGATGCCGAGACCATGCACAGAATCGACTCACTTACAGTGCAGAATCGATTCTGCAGTGAACCGGACCCTAGCCCGCGATGTCGGGCGCGTCAAGACCGTGTTAGCCGTGCGTTACGCGGCCACAGCAGGGAGCAAGGTGGCAAGCCTGCTTGTCAACGGCCGGAAGGATCAGCCTCGGGAGTAGTCCGATGGCGGCGCGACAGATTGGCGGACGACGAGCGGACATGGCATGAGATGCTGCACCGGTTCCAGATCCGGATCCTCGATGTGGCGAAGAAGCTGCTCGAGAGCCCAATGGCCCATGGCCTCGTGCGGGAGCTGCATCGTGGTGAGGCCAGGGCTGATCCACTCCGTCAGCAGCTCAAGGTTGTCGAAGCCGACGATCGACACGTCGTCGGGAACACGGAGACCGAGCGTTTCCGCCGCGTCGTACGCGGCCGTGGCTGGCCGGTCACTGAAGCAGAACAACCCGGTGGGCCGGTCGGTCCGGTCGAGCAGATGTCGCGCGCTCGCCGTGGCCGTGATGCGATCTTCGGGAACCGTGATCTCGACCAGGCTGGGATCGAACGGGATCCCGGCGTCGGCCAGCGCCCTGCGATAGCCCTCGAGGCGGAGGAGCGTGGCCGGGATGTCGGCGACGTTCTGCAGGTATCCGATCCGCCGGTGACCTGCCTCGATGAGCTGCGAGACTGCGTCGTAGGCGCCCGTGATCTCGTCGGGCACCACGCTGCTGAGGCTCCCCCGAGGATCGCGGGCGTCGAGCATGACGGTGGGGGAATCGGCGAGCTCCGCGGGTGGCTCCTTGACTTGATGGTACGTGGTGGCGTATAAAAAGCCGTCGACCTGTCGCTGGCGGAGGTCCCCGATCGCGCGTCGCGCCCGCTCCTCATCCGCCATCGTCTCCAGCACCACCAGCATGAAGCCGGCCTTCCAGGCTGCTTCGTGTGCTCCCCTGATCATGGCGCCAGCGAACGGCTCCGACGCGATGTCGTCAGAGATCAGGCCGATCGTCAGCGACCTCTGCAGGCGAAGCCCGCGGGCCAGGCTGTTCGCCCGGTATTCGAGTTCGGCGGCCGCCTGCTCCACGCGGCGCTGTGTCTCCTCCGGGATACGGTCGGGCTTGCCGTTGAGAACAACCGATGCGGTGGTGCGCGAGACACCGGCTCGGCGTGCCACGTCGGCCAGCCGGACCCGCGTCGGCTTAGGCATGTGCGAGACCCCCTTCTCGCGCTCAAGTCTACGTGGTGGCCAACAGGCGGGATCCGAGACGGCAATAAGGGTGCGAGGGTTTCCGCCACTGCTTCGGCCATGTCCACGCCACATCGATTACATCAATTGGCCTCGATCGGCCACGTCCGCGATTGCCTGGTCCGGTCATCGGCTGCCTCCTCGGCGGGACTTCTGTAAGGGGGCGAGGACGGAAGGTGCCGGAACGCCATAGGAATTGCCTATGGCGCCTGTTGACATTTCGTCTTTGCATCTCAATCTTTTCCGTACGAACCTTGAAACAGCTCGCACGAGATGCCCACCGCGAATTCTTGCGAAAGATTCGCGCTCTGCGCACCTCGATACTTCTTCCGTCGAGCGGACGAATACGCAATCGAGAGGACATGTGGCATGCCCACAATCGAAAACGGACCGGAAACGCGAGAATTCGCGGGAAAGCGGGCCGTAGTCACGGGTGGATCTCGCGGAATAGGAGCGGCCATCGTAAGCCAACTCCTGGCCACGGGCGCCGAGGTGCTCACGACCGCCAGGGCGGCGGCGGGCACAGTGCCGGAGGGGGCCACCTTCGTGCAGGCCGATGTGGGGACACGGGCTGGAGCGCAGACTCTCGCCACGGCCACGCAGGACATTCTCGGCGGGGTGGACGTCCTGATCCACAACGCCGGTGGGGCGCGACCGCAAGAACGCGCCTCGGCCATCCCCGACGAGGAGTGGCAGGCCGCGCTGGACCTGAACTTCCTCGCCTCCGTGCGGTTGGACTCGCTGCTGGTACCGGGGATGCGGGAACGGAGTTCGGGGGCGATCGTGCACGTCTCCTCGGCCGCGGTCCTTACCCCGGCAGGACCGTTCCTGCACTACACCACCGCGAAAGCGGCGCTGGAAAACTACAGCCGGGGAATGGCCATGGAGCTGGCCCCGGTCGGAATCCGGGTCAACACCGTGACTCCCGGCAGAGTCGCCACTCCCGGCGGCGAAGCAACGCGGGAGCAGTGGGCGGAGGTATCCGCACGCATGGGGGCGCCGCTGGCGGAGACCAACGCCGACGACACCCCGCCGCTGGGGCGCGATGGTCAGCCCGACGACATCGCCCACGCGGTGCTGTTCCTCGTGTCCGACCGGGCCAGCTGGCTGACCGGGAGGAATCTCATCGTGGACGGCGGCGAATTCCCCGTGGACTAACGCCGGCGGGATTCCGGAACGCCGGTCTCGACAAAGTGCATTCATTGACGCACGCCGAGGCGCATCACCGAGTTTGAGAGAAAGAGCGAATGGATTTTCACATGGGTAAGTACAGCGACAAGAATGTCGTGATCACGGGCGGCGGCCGCGGCATGGGATTCGCGCTGGCGAAGTTGCTGGTGGACGGCGGAGCCCGCGTGGTGATCACCGGTCGTTCTCAGGCCCCGCTCGACGCCGCGCGAGAGCGGCTCGGCACGAACGCGGTGACCGTCCGAGGTGATGTGGCTGTACTGTCCGATCTGGACGCTCTGGCCGACCGGGTGAAAGGCGAGTTCGGCACGGTCGACGCCCTCTTCGTCAATGCCGGTATCGCACCCCTCACCCCCTTCGAGTCGACGACAGAGAAGACGTACGACGAGCTGTTCGCCATCAACGTCAAAGGCGCCTACTTCACTGTGCAGAAGCTCGCCCCGCTGCTGAGCACAGGCGCCGGCGTTGTCCTCACCACGTCAATCGCGAACGTCATCGGCATGCCGGACATCAGCATCTATGCGGCAGGCAAAGCAGCGCTGCGCTCGATGGCCCGCAGCCTCTCCCGCGAGTTGCTTCCGCGCGGAATCCGGGTCAACGCGGTCAGCCCCGGTCCCATCGACACGGGAATTCTGGAGAACACGATGACCGAAGGGGCCGCCGAGGAGTTCAAAGCTCAGGTGGTCGCGAACATTCCTATGCAGCGCTTCGGCACCCTCGACGAGTTCGCCAGTGCGGCCGCATTCCTCGCCTTCGATGCCACATACACCACCGGCGCAGAGTTCGCCGTCGACGGAGGCCGTACCCAGCTCTGAGCTCGTCCTAGCCGTTCTGCATGGACTCAGGCCCTCCTATGACCGACCAGGAGGTTTCATCCCACCGATGCGAGGGGAACGGACTGCGACCAAGCCTCCTGGCGCAGCAGTTCGAGCAGGGCCGTCTCCGCGGGGCCCGGGTCATGCCGGACCACGGCGACGACGGGCTGCGACACGGCCGGGAACACCGGGCGCGCGAGGTGCTCGTAACCGTGGGGCACTGCGGAGGCCGGGATCAGCGTCACCCCTAGCCCGTCGGCGGCCCAGCGCGCGGCCGTCGCCGTCTGGGAGACGCGGGCGGCCGTGGTTGGGGTCACCTCGCTGGTCCGTAGCACGTCGCGCAGCACGCCATCGAGCGCGCTGTCGCGGTCGAACCTTACCCAGGGCTCACCCTCCAGGTCGTGCAGCTCGACCCGGTCCGCGGCGAGCTTCCGGTGCCCGGTGCCCAGCACCACGACGAACTCCTCGTCGCCCAGGTGGTGGGCGTCGTCGGGGGTCTGCTTGCACTCTGCCATCAGTGCGAGGTCCAGCACGCCCCGGCGTGCCAGCCTTTCCAGATCAGCGGAGCTCGGTTCCTCGAAGACGGTGACCTCCAGCCGCGGGAAGCGGCGACGCAGCTCGCCAAGCGCGCTCGGAAGCTGCCGCGTGCCGAAGCCCATCTGCACCGAGGCCACCAGCTCGCCCACCAGCTCATCGGCTCCGGCCTGGGCCGTCGCGCGCGCCCGCCGTGACGCGTTCACCGCGACCTCCGCCTCCCGCAGGAACGCGCGGCCGACCACGGTGGGAACCAGTCCGGTCGGCGTGCGGGCGAACAGGCTCACGCCGAGTTCCCGCTCCAGGCCGCGGATCTGCTGGGATATCGACGGTTGAGCGACGTGCAGCAGTTCAGCCGCCGCGGTCACCGAGCCCTCCTCGGCAACGGCCAGGGCGTACTCGTACTGACGAAGGCTCATCGGCTTCTCCCTGCGGTGGACCGTGGTCTACCCGTTGTCATCGCTGTAGATTCGAGCGCTACAACACAGGAAGCGGCGCGCTTACTCCATATCCGTCACCGGCCGCGGGCGATCCTGGCGGGACACCTTCAGGCGTCAGGACGGCGACCTCGCCGGACAGCCGGGTTCAACAACACGGACTTGGCGCGAACAGGGATCAGGAAGCGGCGATGACCCACTGCTGTGCGTCGGGGCTCCACGTTCCGATCCGGATCTGTTCGTTGAGGACCGGATCGAGCATCGCCGCTACCACGCTATGGCCAGCCTCGATATTGTGATCCAAGCCGACGGCCTGTGCCAGCTGGCCGAACGGTGCCCGCCATTGCGCAGGCGGCGCCGGCACGGTCCGTGGTGGTTGGTGCGTGGCACGCGTGGCGAACACATCTTCGATGGCTCGCACCGACTGCCCAGCGTCGAGGGCGAACAGCTGCGCAATGAGAGCGAGATCGACGAGATCTTTGGCCCGACTACTGACCCGCCCACCTTCATAAACACGGGTGTACGCATGCAGCTTCTCTGCCACCTGCACGGCGATCGGAATCGTCGGCACCGCGACAGGTTCGATGCCCGCGAAGCCGAGCAAGTCAGGAGTCGTCAAGACCTCAACTCCGACAGCCTCACGCGCGTCGCCGACATCGAGCACGAACGTCTCGAACGTGCGGCCGGCCAGATTCGCCGCGGCTCGGAAGCGGTAAGCCCCACCGAACCGCTCGGGAGGCTCCTGTGTGCGTTCCACGGCGAAGGTGAAGAAGTCACCGAGATCATGGGTAGCCACGTCGATCAGAGTGTCGAGCAGCTCATCCGCGCCGGTCTGCCATGCCAGATCGATGTCCTTGGTCGACCGTGCACGGTCCTCTAGTCGCAAGTCGAGCGCGAACCCGCCCTTGAGCACCCACTCCCCCGGCGCTACGTCCACGAGACGCGCCAGGAACCGGTCGAACACAACGCGCTTGCGGTCCCTCGCGATACGTGCGCCGTCCCCGCCTGCCCGCGCTTTCAGGCGATCCTCGAGAGCGCGGCGGAACGCCGGCGCGGTGCCATACCTCACACCTGCACCTCCATCGTGTCGTCCACGAACTCACGCACACGCCTCGACCGGCGGACCGCCATCGTGTGCAGTCGTCGCCTGGTGGTCAGTCCTCGAGCGAGGGATTGCCGAATGGCCAGCTCGATCTGCTCGGGCTGGGCACCGTCCTCGAGACAATCGATGATGCTGCGCTCCGGACTGGTCACCGCCACCCCAGCCACCATGCGAACCTCCCGGGAGTCAAGAGGCTCAACCAGAGTGTGAATCCGCACCCCAGGCCGCGGCCTCTGGCCACGTTTAGCCCGCGGCACCGACACATGAACAACATCCGGGACCATATCGGACAGCTCATGCAGCTCCAGCGCGCTCGCGTGCGACACGACCGCTTCAGCGGACCGCAGGGGTAACCACGCCGCCATAATGTGCTCGACCGGACTCGACGGGAAATGCCGCAGCCGATACAGCCCTCTGCGGGCCCGCTCATACCGGCCACCCGGCCGAGCGTGATATCGCAGCGTACTCGGGTCCATCCCTGCCTCCGCCGCCTGGCCCGCCGTGAAGTACCCGGCCTGCGCCTCCGCTTGCTGATACAGCCTGTCGTGATCGATGTCCGACATAACAGGGATATTATCGCATCAACGTCGGACACAACAACTCATCGCGTTGTGATCGGGAGGAACGGCATGTCTGCGGCCGCCTACACGTCCTCCATGCGACGCCAGAAGGAGACATGCGAGATGCCCTTCAGCGGCACGGTCAATCCCCATCGTCGTCGACGAACGCCTTCGTCAGATCGACAACGGTCCGAAGTACACCGGCATGGACTTCGATATCGGCAAGCGGGACTACCTCGACTTCATCGACAAGCCGTTCCCAGGGTGAATCGTTCAGAGACTTCACTCGACGAGTTCGCGAGTTCCTGGATGAGAAGGCCGAACAACACCGAGAGCACACTATTCTCACCATTGGATGGCGACATCTTCGCGCACATCTGCCGTGGCATGAGCTTGCAGGCAGCAATCACCGACAACACGAACATCGGCGGGCGACGTCTGGCACACGATGCAGACGGCCTACTGCAACGCGCTGGTCGCGGCTGGTTGGCCAGGCGACCCGCGGCGGCGTCCCGATCGATGGCCGAATCAAACGCGCTACGCCTCGGCTGGACGATCGACACTTCCTCGCCATCGCGGATCAACTCCCAGACGACGCATTTACCGCCATGGCGACAAGACTCTCGTTCCTCGCCGAGCTGGCATGAGACTCCACCAGCCAAGATAGGGCTCTATTGGTCGACACAAACGCCCTCGCTCCAGCCGAGCCCAAGAACCTCGGCCGTTGCGGCGCAGGTACCCCGGTGAAGCGGGCAGGACATGCCTGCCTCGATGAAGCGCCCGTCAACACCATTTGGCACCACGAATGGCACCACACGACGAGCCGATCGCATCGCCGCAGCTGAAGAGGTGGGCCCCCCGGGACTCGAACCCGGAACCTACGGATTAAAAGTCCGCAGCTCTGCCATTGAGCTAGAGGCCCCGAAGAGACAGGCTACCTGAGCCCGCGCCTCCCGAAACAACCGAGGAGGCCCGGAGCCGCGGGACCGCCTGCGTGAACCACCCACCGGATGCTGGATTCCTGCTGCGGACGAGGGCGTTGACCGCGGCACACCGCTCAGTGGCCGCCTCCGGCCCCCAACGGCCGTCTCCGAAAGCTCAGCGTCCTTCTTCGGCGCATCCGCCAAAGAATCGGCATCACTTCTCATGCGACTTCCGCTCACGGGCATTTTGACACCGTTCGCACGCGAGTTTAGCCCGCTCGCAACACGGCCCACACATTTCCCTATGACAGTCGAATTCTCTGCAATATCTTCATCGCACCCCCGGACCCGCGGCAGAGAGGACACCCATGGCCCACCATGCGGACAAGGACGCCGCCGTTCAGTCGGACCATCCGGACTCGGAGATCACGATGCCACGGCTCCGGCGACGCCGTGTCTTGCAAGCGGCGGCGCTGGGCGCATCAGCGGCGGCACTGCCCGATGTGTTCCGCCAACCCCCGGCCACAGCCGCACCGTCCGCCCATGAGGATCAAGCCGTCCTGCGAGAAGGCACCAACATGATGGTCGCGGCCTCACCCGACGGACAATGGCTGGCCATCGACCTGGCGGTTTCCATCTGGGTGGTGCCAGTCCAGGGAGGCACGGCGCACCGGCTGACCGATGACGAACAAGATGCGACCCGGCCCGCGTGGTCGCCGGCTGGCGAGTTGATCGCTTTCCAGTCATACCGCGACGGCAACTTCCACCTCTGGACGGTCCGTCCTGACGGCAGCGAACTGACCCAGCACACCTCTGGCCGCTTCGACCACCGCGAACCCGCTTGGTTTCCCGATGGAACAACACTGGCCTTTTCGTCCGACCGGGCCGCAACCGGAACATACGGGATATTCCGCCTCGATCTGGCCTCTGGCGAAATCGAACCGATCACCGACGACATTGGCGAGAAGGGCGAACCGGCCGTGTCCCCCGACGGTGAGCGGGTGGCGTTCACCGTCGATGCGGCCCGGGTGGATGAGGTGATTCTCGCCACCGGACAACAGCGCACCATCATTCCGGAAACGGACACGAGCCAGCTTTTCGGTCCGGCCTACTCGCCTGACTCGTCGCGGTTGGCCTATGTCCGCCTCAGCGGTGCGCATAGCGACCTGATGGTGGACGAACGTCAGCTCACCCAGGGCGACGACGTCTTCTGCCTGCCGGTCAGCTGGACAGGCGAGAACGAGGTCACCTACACGGCGGACGGCCACATCCAGCGTCGCTCGCTCGGGGACGATACCAGCGAGGTCACCGACTTCGAGGCGACCGTTCCGGTCGTGACCCGCCGGCCGGAACCAGCGCCACTCGATCTCGAGTCGACCGGGCAGCGGCAGGTACTCGGCATCGCCAGCCCCGTAGCTTCTCCTGACGGCAAGAGCATCGCCTTCCGGGCCCTCAACGCGCTGTGGCTGGCCAATGTCCAGAATTCGAGCAGCCCGCGGAAACTGGTGAGCGACGGCTACTTCAATTCCGATCCGGATTTCTCCCCGGACGGGCAGCGCCTCATATATGCCAGTGATCGTGCCGGCGAGGCGGACTTGTGGTTGCACGATCTCGGAACCGGTGAAGACATCCGGCTCACCGCGCTGCCCGGAGCTCAGACCGCGCCACGTTTCTCACCCAACGGCAGACAGGTGGCGTTTCAAGACGAGAACGGAGTGGGCTACGTCCTCGACCTCGATACCGAGGATCTGCGTGCGGCCACTCCCGCCCTGTTCCAGCCAGGCCGGATCAGCTGGTCAGCCGACGGAAAGACGCTTGTGCTCGCCGCCGTGAAGCCGTCCACCGGGCGCTTCCGGGAAGGGACCAGCCAGCTCCTCTATGTCGACGTGGCGACCGGCGACCTAGAGTACGTCGAACCCCTGCCGTTCCGGTCGCTGGCGACTCGCGGCGACGACGGTCCGGTCTTCTCGCGCGACGGCCGCCACCTCGCATTCGTGGTGGAGAGCCGCCTCTACGTCGTGCCGGTCGACGGCAGGGGACGTTTCCTCGACGAGCCCGAACCGATCACCCGTGAGGTCACCGACTCACCCGTGTGGCTCGACGACCAGACCCTGCTCTACCTCAACAACGGCCGCCCACGCCGGGTCCGGCTGAACGGCCAGCGACTCGAAACGCACAAGATCAACCTCCGGTATCGCCGGGCACGGCTGCGCCAGCCCAAGCGAATCCACGCCGGCCGATTGTGGGACGGCACAACAGAAGAGCTGCGCAGCGACGTCGACATCATCATCGATGGTTCCGGAATCGCCGACATCCGCTCGCACGAGCCAGGGCGGCCGGCTGACGTGGACGCCTCGGACCTCACCGTCATACCGGGCCTGATAGACGCCCACAACCACTGGCATTTGCGTGGCCGCGCGTGGGGTGCCCGGCAAGGTCGGCTCTGGCTCGCCTACGGCATCACGACGACCCGCTCCCCAGGGGACCCCGTCTATCAGTTGGTGGAGACCCGCGAGGCGCTCGTAGCCGGCGAGCTGGTGGGCCCTCGGTTGTTCGGCACCGGGGAAGCGATCGACGGCTCCCGCATCTACTACAACTTCATGCGCCCCACGCTGTCGCACCGGCAGCTCAAACGCGAGATCGACCGGGCGGCGGGCCTTGGCTACGACATGGTCAAGACGTATGTGCGGCTTCCGGTCCACTACCAGCGCCGCGCCGTGGAGATGGCGCACGAACTCGGCATACCGCTCTCGTCGCACTATCTTTATCCCGCGCAAAACCTCGGGATGGACGGCATGGAGCACACCGGCGCCACCAATCGCCTGGGCTACTCGCACACAGTCAGCCGTTTGGGCCGGGCATATCAAGACGCGATCACGCTGTTCGCCCGGTCCGGCATGTCAATCACGCCGACGTTGTTCACCTCCACGCCGGTCCACGCCGACGACCCGTCACTCGTCGAGGATCGCCGCACCCGGGTGCTCTTCACCTCGTGGGAGTACCAATGGTTGCTCGAACGGGTGGAAGCCGCTGCCGGCCCGGAGGGCGAGGCGACTCGTGCCCGGCTCGCGGGCAACGTCGACATGCTCCTACGAATCCAGCGGGAAGGCGGGTTCGTCATCGCCGGGACTGACGCACCGCTGGACAACATGGCGATCTCTTTCCACGCGAACCTTCGGGCGATGGTCGACGGCGGCTTCACACCCTACGAAGCGCTTGTGACCGCCACGGCGAACCCGGCCCGCTGGATGGGGGCGGACGGGCGGCTGGGTGTTGTCGCGTCCGGAGCACAGGCCGACCTGACCTTCATCAATGGCGATCCGTTGAGCGACATCCGTGCGGTCGCCGACGTCGAGATGACCATGGTGGCCGGGCAATTGTTCACCGTTGACGACCTGCTCGCCCCCTACGACGACGACACGCTGGCCAATGCCAGAGCAAGCTCCGCGCCAGAAGTCGACGCCGACGCAGGCGTCATACCCGAATGGCAACTCGGAGACCACCAGCATGACCGGAACTTCTGGTGGCATGAACCCGAATGGTTGCACCGCCAGTGCTGTGAAGGCTGACCCACAGCACAGGTAGCGTTGGCAATATGCCTGTCCACTGGCTGGTCGCCTTCATCGACCGACCGGAAGCATCGTTCGCCGCGGCCACTGATTTCTGGCTCGAGGTCACTGGCTCCACCCTGTCCAGCTTCCGTGGCGAACACAAGGAGTTCGCGACCATCCTGCCGCCAGAAGGAGATGCCTACCTGCGAGTGCAACGTGTCACCGACGGGCCGGGCGGCAGCCATCTCGACCTGCTGGTCGATGACATGACCGCGATGGCTGCGCACGCTCAGCGCCTCGGAGCACGGCCGGTCCGGGAACTGGCCGACGTGATCGTGATGCACTCACCCGCGGGTTTCGCATTCTGCCTGGCGAGCCACAACGCAGAATCGTCCCGCCCGGGCCCCGTGTCATTAGGCGCAGGTCCGCACACCATCGTCGACCAACTGTGTATTGATGTGCCGCGCACCCGCTTCGAGAGCGAGTGCGCCTTCTGGACCGAGCTCACCGGCTGGCCGCTTCGCCCCGGCAGCCGTCCGGAGTTCTCCTACCTTGAGCGGCCACCGGCGATGCCCCTCCGACTACTACTCCAACGCACCGACATCGCCGCGCCGGGCGCCCGGGCACTCGCGCACCTCGATCTCGCGTGCGACGACGCCACGGCGGCAGCAGCCGTCCACGAGGAACTCGGTGCCGAGGTACTCGCTCGGCACGAGCATTGGATCACGATGAAAGATCCCGCTGGTGTCGCCTACTGCCTCACCCGGCGCAATCCGGACACCGGACGACTCACCAGTCCCTGAGCACCATGTGCGCCCCGAGAGACGCGGGTCCCGGATGATCAGGTCACTGGACCGATGCTGAACCCGGCAGGCAGCCGGCTCGGAAGGTCCGGGAACGAGAGAAACTGACCTCCATTCAATTCGATGCAATCTTGCACTAGTATGTAGTACATGTACTACATACCTTCGCACGATGACAACGACACTCGAGGGGCTCGACAGTGGTAGGCGACATCCGAGCCGACCTCGACGCGGGACCGCAGTCTGCTACCCACTCCGCCGTCGTCGAGGTTCGTGACCTGCACATGCGCTACGGCACAAAGGACGTGCTCAGCGGCGTCGAATTCAGCGTGTCTCGCGGCGAGGTCGTGGCCCTACTCGGACCCAACGGGGCCGGCAAAACCACGACCATCGAAATCCTCGAAGGTTTCCGGGCCAGATCCGGGGGCCACGTCAGCGTGCTGGGCACCGACCCGGCGCATGGCAGCGAACATTGGCGAGCGCGCTTGGGTATCGTGCTGCAGTCCTGGCGTGACCACGGCCGGTGGAAGGTCAAGGATCTGCTCCACCACCTGGGTCGCTACTACGGTCCATACTCGACGTCCGGCCGGCAGCGTCCCATCCCCACCGAGCAGTTGATCGACATGGTGGGCCTTGGTGAGCAACAAGAGCAGAAGATCAGCAAACTGTCCGGAGGCCAACGGCGCCGCCTCGACGTCGCGATCGGCATCGTCGGCCGGCCCGAGTTGCTGTTCCTGGACGAGCCGACCGCCGGGCTGGACCCGCATGCCCGCCGTGAGTTCCACGACCTGGTGCATCAGCTGTCCGACATGGAGGAGACCACCATCTTGCTCACGACTCATGACCTCAGCGAAGCCGAGAAGCTGGCCGACCGGATCCTCATCCTCGCCGGACACCGGATCATCGCTGACGGCAGCGCAGAGCAGCTTGCCCGGCAGGTCTCTAACCAGGCCGAGGTGCGCTGGAGCCAGGCCGGACAGTTCTATGTTCACTCGACCGACGACGCCACGACGTTCGTCCGCCAACTGTTCCACCAGCACGGCGATCAGATTGGCGACCTCGAGGTCCGGCGAGCCAGCCTGGAGGACACCTATTTGAGCATGGTGCACCGGATCGAGACCGGTCACGACGACGCCGCAGTCACCACGCTGGAGGGGGCGCCGCGATGAACTCCACCGCATACGCAGCCCGGCTCGGGCTCAGCCGGGGTTGGATGGAATTCAGGATCAGCCTGCGAAGCATGGACGAGGTCGGCTTCAAACTGACGTTCGCGGCCTCGTTCGCGCTGGTCCTGTACTTCCAGCGGGACTCGACTGTCGCTGGCACGACGCAGTCCCTGGCCAGCGTGGTGTTGCCGAGCATAATCGGCATGATGGTCATGGCTGGAAGCATGCTCGGCGCCGCAGCGGTTCTCTCGGTCGAACGCGAGGACGGCACTCTTCTGCGGGCCAAGGCCATCCCCAACGGCATGGTCGGGTACTTCGCCGCGAAGACTACCGCTACCAGCCTGGACACGGTCATCAGTGTCGTGGTGATCCTGGGCGCGGGCCTGATCTTCGTGCCGGAGTTGCTCTCCACACGTCTCACCGGGTGGCTGGCGCTGCTCGGCATTGTGGTCCTGGGCCTGCTCGCCACCCTGCCATGGGGAGCGATGGTCGGTGCGTCGGTCAAGAATCCGCAAAGCGCCTTTGGGCTGGTCATGCTCCCCGTCGGGGGTCTCGCCGCGATCTCCGGCATCTTCTATCCGATTACGGCGCTGGCCGGCTGGGTGCAGAGCGTCGCGCAGGTCTTCCCCGTCTACTGGCTCGGGCACGGCATGCGATGGGCGCTCCTGCCGGATTCAGCGGCCGCGGCTGAGATCGGCGGCTCGTGGCGGCCGCTGGAAGCCATGGCCGTGCTGCTGGCGTGGGCCGTCGTCGGGTTGCTCGTCGTTCCCCCTGTCCTTCGCCGTATGGCGCGCAGGGAGTCCGGTTCAGCGGTTGCCGAGCGCCGCCACCAAGCGATGCAGCGCTACGGCTGAGATGATGGGCATCCGATGAGTGAGACCGTCTACAACAGGATCGCGATGCTCCGCGCTGAGCGGCGTATCTCGCGCCGTGAGCTGGCTGATGCGCTCGGGGTTCATTATCAGACCGTGGGTTACCTCGAGCGGGGCGAGTACAGCCCGAGCCTGTATCTCGCCCTGAAAATCGCCGAGTACTTCGAGGTCCCGGTCGAGGTGATCTTCTCCACCACCGAGTTCCCCCGGCTCGGGACCACCGAACACGCAGCCGCGGCCGGACCCTCAAGCCCCGCTGAACCCCTGAACTCCACCGAACGCTCCGCCTAGCCCGGCCACCAACCAGCCCGCCAACCAGCCCCAGCCAGCCCGCACTTCGCCATTCCTCACCCCTCTTCTCAGTGATCGTTGGCGGTTGACTTATGTGGGGGTGGACGTACGGCCTCAACGATGTCGTCTACGTGACGTCCACCTGTGAACCGCGCGTCGTCGCTTCAATGCCGGCCCGGCGCTTCACCGACGACAACGCCGGACTGGCGGTCGCCATCGGGGCCGGTCTACCACCCCGGCCCCGACGGCGACGTGCGGCTCCGCCCGGGCTCTGCGCCTGCTCAGGCGCAGAGCACCTCGCGTGATCGAGCTCGGCCCTTCGATGTCACATCGATCTCAGACAGGTGGTGACCTGCGGAAAGTCACAGAGGTCAGCCGGACCCCCAGATAACATTCCTGCTGCAGACCCACGACAGCAAGCCGCCCATGATCACCAGGCAGCAGCAGTCAACCGCCAACGATCACCGAAGGGGGAGGGCGGTGTTGCCCTCCCCCTTAGCCGGCGGAGATCAGCGGCGGGTGTGAGCGGCGTGGGTTAGCGGCGCGCCAGGCGCAGCGTGTACTCCCTCACCTCTGAACCGTCCTCGCTCTCGACGGTGATCTCGAAGTCCCGCGCCCCACGTTCATCAGCGTCGACCTCCTCGACATTGACCGTCGCGTAGGGGTCGCGGGTCGTGGCCGACACGGTACTGCGGTGCGGCGGCCGGGCAACCACCCGGTAATCGGTGGTCTCCGGGTCGAACCCATCGATCACCGCACCGTCGACCTCGATCGAACCAGCCGCCGCGTCCGCCGACACACCGGGTGCGGCCGCGAAGACCTCGATCTCGCTGAGCGTCATGTACCCGCTCGGCCGGGCCGTCATCACCACGCGGACGGCGTCTGTGCTCGCATCCACGTCGACGTCGACGACCGGAGCGTCGGCCGACGGGTCCCAGTCGATCTCGACCTCTCCGCTAGCGTCAGCCCATTCACCGGAGTCGTCACGGACCTCCACGCGCAAGCTCTCGGCGACGCTCGGGTTGTTGCCATCACGGTAGAAGTGCGTCACGACGCGCGTGACGTCGCGCGTCGTGGGCAACTCGAAAGTGATCGTGTCAGTGGGGTTCTTCGTGTCGCCCGACTTCCAGTTCGACCACGCCTTTTCCGTGGTGTTGCCGCTGCGCAACCGATCGGCGGAGTAGCCACTCTCGGTGAACGTCGCGCTGGCCACCACACCGTCGTCGAGTGCGGCATTCGCCTGCACCGGCTCGGTGACCTGTACCCGGACGGTCGCGTCCACGATGCTGCCGTCGACTACCTCCGCCGTCCCGTCCAGAATCACCACGCCGACGTCGTCGAACGCACCCTCGGGCGCCGACGACCAGGTCACCGGCAGGTCGATCTCAGCGCCATTGTCACCCACGCCGACGACGGTGTCCGGCAACTGGTCCGGAGCCGCACCGGTGTAGGTCTTGGCCCGGCCCGGTGCCGTCGACGAGATGACGTCCACCGTCACCACGGCCTCGGCGGCATACGCCTGTCCCAGCGCGTCGGTGGCTTCTCCACTCACCTGCACGGTTCCCGGCCGGTTCCAGCGGTTGGGCCGGACATCGTCCCAGGTCACCGGCAGGTCACCGCGAACTCCATCCCGGTAGACGCCGGCAACGGTCTCCGGCAGGTCCGGTGCGACCCCGGGCACGGTGAAGCTTTCGACGGTCTCGGTACCGAGCAGGGTTTCGTCCATGACCGCCCAGCGCTGGTTGGCACCCGAGGTAGGCGTCCACGTCGTCACCGGCGAGCCGTCCGCGGTGGCGTTTCCGGACACGTCGATCACCCGTCCGGTGGCCACGTTGACGAAGGTGTAGGTGCCGTCGCCTGTCGTCGACATCTGCCACTGCGCGCCCGCGTCGGGAGCGTCGTCGTCGTTCTCGAGGACAAGCGATCCGTCACGAAGAGCCAGTCGCTGGCCGGTCTCTACGTTGCTCACCGCATAGCGCTCCCGGTTGCTGAAGCCGTCCGTCACCTTCTCCACCGACCACAGCTGCTCCGCGCTGCCGGCGTCGTCGGTGCGGATCACCACGCCGGTTCCGCTCGCGTCCGGTGCGAGAGAGCGCCCGCTCTGCACGCCCTGAAGCCGATACACGTGCTCCGGCTGAATCAGCGCCGCGTCGTCGGCCACGCCCGACACTCCGTCCACGACGAAGGTGGTGACCGATTTGGCCGGAACGACGAGCGTCGCCGAGTTGTCGGAGACCGCCACCGGCTCTGCCTCGACCAGCCCGCCGTCGGCGCTGGACACGATCGGGGTGACGGTGGCCTGGTCGCTGACGCTGCCGAACAGGGACAGGTCCAGGGTCACCGCACGAGAAGACGTGTCGTTGTTCACGTGTACGACGCTCGCCGCGTCACCCGACTGCCTGATCGCCGCCACGCTGGATGTGTCGTTGACCTTGACCATCCGGTCGCCGGGGCGGATGTGGTGGGTGAAGTTGCGGATGGTGTCGTACTTCGTGTTGGTCTGGATCGGGCAGGTCTCGAGCGTGTCCTCGGCCGTACAGGTGAAGGGGATGTGGATGCTGCCCCAGTTCCCGTTGCCGGCCACCTGCGGCCCGGTGTCCTCGATCGGCTGCCACAGCACCCATGCCGACGGCTCGAGCTCGCGCAGATCGTTGACGATGCGGGAGGCGATGCCGAGGCCGGTCTCCATGGTGGTGTAGTCGGTCGGTGAATGGAACGAACCCTCGACCTCGCTCTGCCAGAGCACCTTGTCTTCGCCCTTGGCGATGTCGCGCACCGCGGTGCGCTGCCCGGTGCCGTAGGTGTGGACGTTGAGCTGGTCGACGGCGGCTCGCCCGGCAGCGGAGTAGCCGTTCCAGTTCTCGATGAAGATGCCGGGGTTGGTCTCGTCCATCGCGGAGATCACCGCGTCGGTGGCCGCGCCGTCCAATTCTTCCCGCAGTGCCAGGATCACCTTCTCCTGCAATGCCGGCCCGGCATGCACGCCTTCCTGACGTCCGCCGACGGGCTGCCCGTCCGGTCCGAGGGTGGTGGTCCAATACGGCGTGTTCGGCTCGTTGAGCGGGTCGATGGTGTCGAACTCGATGCCGTGGACGTCCTCGATGTGCTCCATGACACGCACCATGTACGTGGCGAAATCGTCCAGAGTGTCCTCACGGATCGAGTCGGTGCGGGCGACGAACGGCCCGGAGACGTATCCGTTGTTCGTCTGGAACCACGGCGGGGAGTTGCTGAACGCCTCCCAGTGGTCCACCCGGTCCTTGATGGCGTCGATCCACCAGCGCTGGTTCGCATCAGCGTCCCAGTTCCAGTGGTCCGGGTTGTCCGGGTCCCACCAGTCCATGTCCTCCTGCGTGATGCCCTCGGGGGCGTTCCAGAAGCCTTCCATGGTGGCGCCGAGCTTCATGTAGTCATCACGTACGTCCGGGGCGTTGCCGCCGCCGATGTTGTAGCGGGCGATGTTGAGGCGCAGACCGTCGTCGCCGAACACCATGTCGACGAGCTTGTCGCGGATCTCGTCCGGATAGCCGCCGGTGATGTTGGCCGACCAGACCAGGCTGGCACCCCATCCTTCGAATTCTTGCTGCTGGTACGACGGGTCGATCTGGACGGTGACCGCGCTGCCAGGCTCGTCGGCGCCGGCCGGGACGATCCCCGATCCGACGGGACCGACGACGAGCCCGGCGCACAGCGCCATCGAACTACTTCCTGTGAGCGCTAACGTTCGGACTGTGCGATGTCTTCTGGGCATGGCACTCCTCATACAACGTTTGCGGATCAGCGCCGACCAACGTGTCGGCACGGATGACATGGCGCCGTCGACGCCGCCCCGTGTTTTCCCTCCTTCCGTCTCGAGACTCCTTAATCCCCCGGGACCGACGCGGGGTCTCCTTCCGACTCGGCGGAGAGTATCGGTGACAGTGCGAACCGGGTGTTCGCCCACACCACATACAGCAATGGCGACGATGTGACGAAGATCCCGATGGCCGGCTTGGCGAGCACGATCGCCACCGCCAGCCCGAGCACCACGACGTTCATCACCACCAGGTACCAGCGCCGCGCCAGCAAATAGACACACGGGCGCAGCAGCTCACGAAGTCCGCTACGCCGACGTTCGACAGTCAGGACGACGACGCCGACGACGACCGCCACTACCAGCACGGACGTCGTCACGAAGAACGGCACCAGGGCGCCGCCCCACGCGGTGCGCGCGACGATGATGCCGTCCAGCACCAGCACACCGACGACGACGGCGCCGGCCGCCCATACGATCAGCGCCCGGCGGGCCGCGGCGCGGTATGCGGACCAGAACGGGCGCAGCACCACGGTGCCGCCGGCTTGGAGCGCGGCGAAACAGCCGAAGGCCCCCGCGAGGGCGGGCGCACACAAGCAGGACAGCACGAGGAAGAACGGCCACGACGCCAGCGGATTGCGCACGATCGCCAGGGCGGCGATCAGCGGTGAGCACGCCACCGCCAGCAGCAGGTTCGTCATCAGCCCCACGTACACGGTGCCGAAGATGTTCTCGTAGGTTGACTGGCGGGCCGGCCGGAGCAGCGTGCCTACCACGCCACCCTGGGCGGCGCCGGTAGAAACCGCGGTCGATGTGGTCATCACACTCACCCCTTCAGCCCCGTCGTCGCGATACCGCGGATGAAGTACCGCTGGCCGAGCAGGAAGATGAGCACGATCGGCAGAACCGAGATGACGGCGCCGGTCATGATCATCGCGTACTCCGCGTCGTACTGCCCGATGAACGAACGCAAGCCCAGCTGTACGGTCCATAGTTCGTTGCTCGTCAGGTAGATGAACGGCCCCATGTAGTCGTTCCAGGTGTTGACGAAGGTCAACAGGGCCAAGCTGGCCAACGCCGGCTTCGACAGCGGCAACATGATCCGCCGGTAGATGCCGTACTCGCTCAGCCCGTCGATGCGAGCCGCCTCGACGAGTTCGTCCGGGATAGACATGTAGTACTGACGCATCAAGAACACGCCGAACGCGCCGAAGGCCTGCAGGAGAATGATCGACCAGAACGTGTTGGTCAGCCCCGCCTCCTGCATCATGATGTACTGCGGCACCATGTAGGCCTGCCAGGGCACCGCGATGGTGCCGATGTAGGCCAGGAACAGTGCGTCCCGACCCGGAAAATGCACCTTCGAGAAACCGTAGGCAGCGAAGCTTCCGGTGAGCACCTGGAGGAACGTGATGGTGATCGCCAGGAACGCGGAGTTGCGCAGGTACAACATCATCGGGATCCGGTCCCAGATGTCGACGAAGTTCGACCACCGGAACTCGGTGGGGATCCATTGAATCGGAACGGTGAAGACCTCGTTGTTGCGTTTCAGCGACGACGAGATCATCCATATGAACGGCACCAGCACCAGCAACGCCGCGGCGGTCAAGAGCACGTAAGTCGCGGCCTTGCGGATCAGACCCTTCGGGCGGCGGGCCGGCAAGGGCGCTGCCGGTGCACGTGGGGGTGCACCGGTCGACGCCGCATCAGGCAGAACGGTCATCGGTTCTTCCCCCGTTCGTTGATCCGGAACTGAACCACCGTCACGGTCAGCACGATGAAGAACAACACCAGCGCGATCGCCGACGAGTATCCGAACCGACCTTCCCTGATGCCCTCCCGGTAGATGAGCTGAGCCAAGACCAAGGTGCTTCGGCCCGGTCCGCCGTCGGTCATCACGACGATCAAGTCGAGGATCTTGAAACTCTGGATAGTGAGCATCACGACGACGAAGAACGTCACTGGCCGCAGTCCTGGCAGGGTGACGTGCCAGAAGCGCTGCCAGGCATTCGCCCCGTCCACCCGGGCGGCCTCGTAGTACTCCTCCGGGATGGTCTGCAGGCCGGCCAGATAGAGCACCATGTAGTACCCCATGTCCCGCCACACGCTGGTGATGATCACCGCAGGCATGGCCCAGTCGGTACTGGCCGTCCATCCTGGAGGATTGGTGACGCCGAGAAACTCCAGGAACTGGTTGACCGGACCGAGGGTGGGGTTGAACAGCATGTTCCACACCACGGCGACGGCGACCAGCGACGTGATGTATGGGAAGAACGCGGCGGTCCGGAAGAACTTCACGCCGCGGATCTTCCGGTTCAGCACAATCGCCAGGGCCAAGGCGGCGACCAGCGTCAACGGAATATGGCCGCCGGCATAGAACAGGGTGTTGAACAGGGCCACCCGGAAGTTCTCGTCACCGATCATCCGCTGGAAGTTGGCCAGCCCCACCCATTGCGGTGAGCTGAACGAGTTCCACTCCATGAAGGCCAGCGCGAAGGCCGCTGTGACCGGAACGAGGGTGAAAACCGCGAACCCGACAAAATTAGGCAGGATGAAACTCCAGCCCACGAGCGTGTTGCGCCGTATTTGCCGACGTCGCTCCGGGCTGCGCGGCGGGCGGCGTCGCGCTGGCCGGCCCGCCGCACCTGAGGACGCCGGCGCCGGGTCCGGCCGAGCCGAATCCGGCGGCGTCTTCACTTCAGACATTGATGTCCTCTCCGGTGTCCGCGGTGAACGTCAGCGACTCGCTGTGCGTGCTGCGACGGGCCGCTGACGCTCACGGGGCAACTGCCTCCGGGCGTGAGCTCGTCAGCGGACTTCGTTCTCCACACGCTCACCCATCGTCTTGAGGCCGTCCTCGACCGACTTGTCGCCGACCATGATGAGCTGATGCTCCTCGTTGAGGATGGTGTCGATATCCGAGGCGGTCTCGCTGACCGGCATCTCGAGCACAACGGAGTCCGGCTCGAACGCCGTCTTGGACAGCTCGTCCTCCGGCATGCCGTCGAGCGCGAAGTAGGCATCGGTGATCTCGGAGCTCTGCAGTGCGGGCACCACCCCGATGGCGGCGATGGCTTTGGCGCCTTCCGCACTGGCCGCGAACTCCACGAACGTCTTGGCCGCATCGGCGTTCTTCGCGTTCTCGTTGACCGCGAACGCGGTGGGCGAACCGAACGAGACGACGTCGTCGGACCCGGGGACCTGCGGCATCGGAGCCAGGCCCCAGTCGACGTCCGTGTCGCCGCTCTCCGCGGCCGCCAAGAGCGCGGCGATGTACCAGGTCCCCATCGGCAGCATCGCGGTCGCCTCGGTCTCGAACATCGACTGATAGCCGGTCTGCTGCGATGTCGCGGTGCCGAAGTCGAGCGTGGCACCGGATTCCTGCAGCCCCACGGCCATGTCGTACTGATCGGCGAAGAAGGAATAGTCACCGCTCAGCTGGTCGCCGCCCGTTTGGGCGGCGGAGATCGCCTGGATCACCGACCTCCAGGTGTGGTGGTAGGTGCCGTAGACCTTGTCACCGCCCTCACCCTGGGTGAGCTCCGCGGCTAGATCCGCGTACTCGTCCCACGTCAGGTGGTCGGGATAGTCGAGCCCGGCCTCGTCGAAGAGCCCCTTGTTGTAATAGAGCAACCAGAAGTCCTGGCGATACGGCAGCGCGTAGTACTGCCCGTCGATGTCGTAGGCATCCAAGCCGGCGAGGTTCGAGGTGTCGATCGAATCAGCCATGTCGGTGATGTCCATCAGCTGCCCGCGATTGGCGTAACGGGAATAGCCGATGACGTTCTTCATGGTCAATACGTCGGTATCGTCGCCACCGGCCAGCATGGCGGTGATCTTGTCGTCATAGTCGTCCGCCAGGATGTCCACCGGCTTGATCGTGATGTTCGGGTGCGCCTCTTCGAAGGCGTCGAACAGTGCGCGGAACTCCGGCGTGCCCTCGATGTTCCACACCGAGACCGACAACGTGACGTCACCGCCGTCGCTCGACGCGCTGTCGCCGTTGTCGCCGCCGCATGCCGCCAACACGAGCGCCAGCGCCGCTGCGGAGACAAGGCCTTGACCTAACCGTCCTTGCATCTGTTTCTCCTCTCGTCAGGCCTCGCGTCGAGTCCTGTCGGCTGTTCCCCGTGTCTGAGAGTCTGTTCCTAACCCCGGCCGGGTTTAGGGACAGACTCTAAAATCAGTTCGTTTCCGGTCCCGGCACGTTCTCCACTGGTGCAGGCGGCAGCTCCACCTCCGTCCACTGCTCGTCCGGCCAACCGATACGTATGTGGGCACGCTCGGAATCCAGCACGATCGTGGGCTCCCGCTGGAGGGCCGATCCGTCTCCCGGTTCCGGCTCGCCCCAGAGCCCGACGACGACGCTGCGCCACTGTCCGGGCAGCACCGGCCCGGCCACCCACGGTGTCGCGCTGTGTGTACCGAGCGGGCTAGCGTCGTCGTCGGTGTGCACCCCTGCCTCGTCGAACCCGTCGCCAGCCGAGATCACCGACTCGAGGGACGCGCGGCGGACCCGTGCGCCTGGCCGGGCCGGCGGCTCATCCGCCACGCTCTGGACCGATATCTGGTCGGCCAGCGCCCAGCCGCCGATGCGCAGCCTCTGCGCCAGGCTCACGGCTCCAGGCTGGTCCGGCAGCGAGTCGACACGGACGCATCGCACTTCCCAGGACCCGCGCAAGATCGACACGACGGTGATCGCCGCGGCATCCCTGGTCTCTCCCGGGCGACCGGATCCATGGTCGCGCTGCTCATGGTCGGCACTCACCCAACGGGCTCGGGCGACCGACGCGCCGACGGCAGCGCGCTGAGCGCCATCTCCGACGACACCGATCCGCAGCGTGTGCATGCCGGCCCGGTGCGTCGCCCGTCCGTCGACGTCGAGCAGCGCGACGCTCTGGTCCACGGGATTTCCCCAGGCGCGAGTCGACAGCAGCGGGGCGGTGGCTGTCGAATACCCGAGCCGGGCGTACAGCGGAGAATCCCCGACTTGCGCCCCCTCGACGGCATGGTCGGTGCCGTGGTTGATCACCCGCACAGTTCCGTCCCGCTTTGTACCGCTGAGCAGCCAACCGGGCGCGTGGACGACCGAGACGCCGTCGGCCCGCTCCACCGGGAGGGGCTCTTCGGCTGCCGTCCACACCGGGTGTTCAGCCGGCAGAGCCAGCCCGAGCATCCCCTTCGTGGCCCAGTAGGGCGACGACGGTCCGGAATAGCTCTGAGCAAGGTGCCGCCACTCGCCGTGCCACCCCAGCGTCAGCAGATCTCTGCCGTCCGGCGCACCGTTCTCCGCGAAGTGCGCGACAATCCCCGAGGCGGCCCGGCGCAGCTGACCTGGCTTCCCGACACCAGCGAACGCGCCGAGCCACAGCGGCGCCGCGGCGGCGAACCGGTACACGAGGCTGCGCCCCTGGATCAGCGGCGACCCATCGGCACCGACCAGGCGGAGATAGTCCTGCAGAAATCGCTCGAGCCGGGCACGGTCCACGTCCTGCCTGCTCGCGGCCAGATCCAGCACGCCCGGCCCGCCCGAGTCGCCCGTCGCGCCGCGCATCCTGGACCACAGCACCGGATACAGGTGCATGGCCCAGCCGACGTAGTGGTCGAAGGACCGCTCGTCACCGTCGGCATACCAGCCGTCCTCGCGGTAGAACGACTCGTGGGTCGCCAGATCGTCCTCGATGTCCGACGCCGACCAGGGTCCGCCGACCGACCTGAGGAAGGTCTCCACCACAATCCGGAACCACACCCAGTTGCAGCGCGGATATCCCGAATCTCCGACCACCGAGCCGAGGTAGTCGACCACCCGCTCCTGGACACTCGACGACAGCCGATCCCAGATCCACGGCCGGGTCAGGTCGAGGATCAGCGCGATCGAGGCGGCCTCCACCTTCGCCTGAGCGTGTTCCTCCGGACGCACCCAGCGTTCCGGCGACGACGGATCGACTCCCGCCGCGATCCCGTCCGCATACCACTCGGCGAGACCAGGGAGGCGTTCTGGATCACGCCCGTGTTCACCAGCCAGCCGGAACCCGGCGAGAAGGAACGTCCGGGCGAAACCTTCCAGCCCGTCGACGTCGGAGCCATAGCCACCCGCGGCACCGGGAAGGGTGATGCGGGCATGACCGGCGGAGGCGTACGGGCGCACGCCGAGCAACATCCGGTCCGCCAGTGCCGCCCAGGTTTCCCGGGTCCAACCGGTGATCGGCGACGATGTCATGGCATCGCTCCTCATGCGCTGACCTCCAGTTCGTCAGCCGTGACAGCCGCACGCGGCGGTTGTCCCGTCACATAGCGCTCCAACTCGTCGAGCGCGCTCTCGCTCATCCGCTGTGTCTCGGAGCCGAGAGAGCCGGCGATGTGCGGCGTGATCATGACGTTCGGCAGCTCGTAGAGCACAGAGTCACCAGGCAACGGCTCTGGATCGGTGACGTCCAGGATCGCGTCGATCCGACGGAAAGCGCATTCCTTGACTAGCGCGTCAGTGTCGATGACGGCACCACGCGCGGTATTGATGACCGTCGCGCCGTCGCGCAGCAGCGCAAGCTCCGCGGCACCGATCAAATGCCGGGTGGAAGGCAGCGCCGGAACGTGCAGGGTCAGGATGTCGCAGGCACGCAGGAGTTCAGGAAGCTCCACGAGGCGAGCACCGGCGTCGGCCACCGCCGCCTTGTCCGCATGCGGATCCGCCACCAAGATTTCGACGTCGAGAGTCCGCAGCCGCTCGACCACTCGCTGACCCACTCGGGAGAAGCCGACCACACCCACCACGCGCCCGCGGTTGGACAACTCGCCACGCCGGTCGACGAACGACCAGTCGGCCCGGTACTTACGTGCATCCTGACCGAGGAACGGCGCCTTCTTCCCGGCGAAGACCACGGCAGCGAAGGTGAACTCGGCCACCGGCACCGCATTCTCTTCCGCCGCGTTCGTGACGAGAATCTGGCGCCTCCATACTTCCTCGCTGACGAACGGGCGCACGGTGCCGGCGCAATGGAAGATGGCCCGCAACGCGGGAGCGCCGGCAAGGCGATCAGCCGTCAGCTCCGGACATCCCCACGAGGTGATCAGGACTTCGACTTCCCGTAACCGCCGAAGCACCGAGGGCGAATCCAAATGATCAGCATGCAAAGGCTCCCCCACCTCGGCCAATAAGCGCAGCCGCCGAAGCTGAGACTCGCTGAACTGCATGGCGAAGCTGCGCTGGTCCATCAAGAGCAACGCATGCGGCCGTGGTCGGCTTCTCAACAGTGGGGCCTCCTCGTCGATGATGCTGTTCCGACTCGTTAAGACGTGATCGGCATCGATCATTTCTGTTCGTTCGAACGTGTTGGAACAGTAAACTCGGTGGACATCTTCTCGTCAAGACCTTGAAACAATCAATTGCGATCAGCGATGATCGGGCTAGCACTTCCACTCCGGTCAGGATGGTTATGTCTCACACACAGCTCCACACCCCGGGTCCACTGCTGGCCGCGTGGGGTTCAGCCGCCACGGTCGACGCGGTGGAGCGGCAACTGCTGCCTCCACCGGACGCGCTGCCCACTCTGGACTTGGGCGGGGCGGACTGGCACCGTTCTGCCGCGAGCACCCTCAGCATGCTCAGCGCTGAAGCCGAAGCCGAACGTGGCACACCGTGGCCGCAACCACTTGCCAGCCACTACGCGCGCTACTTCCGCGACGGTGTCCGGACGGCACACGAGGACCGGGTCTTCGCGCGGCAGCATCGGCTCACACGTGCGGTAGTCATGGCCGCCGTGACCGGCGAGGATGCTTGGGTGGACGAGGCCGCCGACGGCGTAGTCCTGCTGTGTGAGCAGAGCTCGTGGTGCTGGGCGGCACACGACCATTCGCCCCGCAAGAACGGCACCGTCCTGCCTGATCCCGACGACCCTCATCTCGACCTCGGTGCAGGTGAGGTTGCCGCGCAGCTGGCCTGGGCCGACCACACCCTGGGCACGGCCTTCGACCACCACGTGCCCGGGCTGCGGGCGCGGATCCGCCGAGAGGTCGAACAACGGGTGCTGGCGCCGTTCCTGCAACGTGACGACTGGCACTGGCTCGGCTGGGACGGCAACGTACACAACTGGTGTCCGTGGATCTGCGGCAACGTGCTCGTTGCCGGCTTGCGCCTCATAGACGACGAACACCGCCGGGCGCGCGTCGTCGTACGAGCACTCGAGGGCGTGGACCGCTATCTCGCCGCCTTACCCACCGACGGTTCGGTAGACGAGGGATACGAATACTGGTGGAACGGCGCCTGCCGAGCGCTAGAGGCTCTAGATGTTCTCGCCTACGCCACTTCCGGGGCACTCGACGCAACGCGAGTACCGACGGTGCGCGAGACCATCGCGTTTCCGCATCGCATGCATCTGGGCGGCGAGTGGTACCTCAACCTCGCCGATGCGCGCGCCCGGCCACCGGGCAACCAGCCTTGGCACGTCCTGCACCGGTGGGCGCTCCGGATCGGCAACGAGGAGGCCGCGCGGCACGCAGCGTCGCATCGCGTGCCCGGGCCGGCGGCATATGCCGAGTACGGGCTTGGACGGCTGCTCGGCGCGTTGACCGATGCCGACTGGCTGGATGCCGAACCGGCGTCGCCGCCCCTGGTAGCCAGCGTGTGGCTGCCCGGCACCCAGGTCAGCCTGGCCCGCGAGACGGCCGGCAGCCCGCGCGGGCTCACCCTCGCTGTCAAAGGTGGCCACAACGACGAAAACCACAACCACAACGACGTCGGCTCGGTGGTCGTCGCGGTCGACGGCGTGCCAGTTCTGATCGACGCCGGAAGGCCCACCTACACCGCCCAGACATTCAGCCCGGACCGCTACTCGATCTGGACCATGCAAAGTAGCTGGCACAACGTGCCTGAGGTCCGCGGAACACCTCAATCTCAAGGCCGTGCGTTCCATGCGCGGGACATGACACGGGTTGACGACGGCCGGCTCGACCAGGTGCGCCTCGATCTCAGCGCCGCCTACCCCGCAACAGGGCTCGAGCGCTGGTGGCGGACAGCGACCCTCGACCGCCACAGCCAGCGGGTGACCATCGAGGACGCCTGGACCTTCGCGGGGGGCGAGATGTCCCGGACATCTCCGGTGGGCGCCGCGGAGGGGCAGGCGCCGACCGTCGTGCATTATCTGCTGGCTGGTGACGTCGAGACGCCCGCGCCTGGGCGACTCGTCATCCGTCCCCTCGGGGGAGCCCGCACTATCCTCCTCACCTGGGATCCCGCCCACGCGACAAGCCATGTGAGCACCGCCGAACTGCACGATCCGATGCTCACGGGGGTATGGGGAAAGCGCGTGAGAAGACTCGAGCTGCGCGTCCCAGACGACGTACAGGGCACACTCGTGATCACGGCGGAGGTACGCGCATGACGTCATCCGAGCCGACGGTGCTCCTACCGGACGAGCGCCGTGAGCACGTCCTCGAGGTACTGCATCGACATGGGACGGTCCGGGTGAACGACCTCGCCCAGATCCTGGGTGTCACGCCCATCACGGTTCGCCGCGATATCGCGATGCTGGCTGAGCAAGGCCTGCTCCGGCGCATTCACGGTGGCGCCACGGTTCCCGACGCCGGGCCCGACACAACCTCGCGTGCCCACGCGCAGAACTCCGGCGTCGCGGCGGGTGAGCCGCCGCCCGACCAATCCGGCGGGACGTCGGCACAGCTCACCTTCGGCATGGTGGTGCCGTCGCTCGATTACTACTGGCCGGACGTGATCCGCGGCGTCCGTGAAGCGGCGGCAGCCGCGCATGCGCGGGTCGTTCTACGCGGAGCGACATACGAGGCGGCCGACGAACGCCACCAACTCGATCGCCTGGTGGAGGCGGTCGGCGTGGACGGCCTCCTCGTCGCGCCGACCACCACCGGCCCGGAAGGACAGGAACTCGTGCGGTGGCTGGAGTCCACCACTACCCCCGTGGTGCTGGTGGAGCGCTCAGCTGTGGTCGGGCCGTACAACGAGCCAATGGAGTCCGTGGTCAGCGACCACACCCTCGGAGCCGAGGTGGCCGTCAGGCACCTGGCCGGCCTGGGGCATCGCCGGATAGGGCTGGCTGCGTCCGTGGGTAGCCCCACTGCACCACACGTGCGGCGTGGCTGGCGCAAGGCGACCGAAGAACTCGGACTCTCGAGCGATGCCACACCCGACCTGCACACCGCGGATCACCGGGATGCCGGCTGGCCGGCCACCGTCGACCAGATCATCGACGCCTGCCTGGCGAGCGGCACCACCGCGTTGCTCGTGCACTCCGATCCAGAGGCGATCTCCATCGTCGAACGGTGCCAGGAACGCGGTATCAAGGTTCCCGGCGACCTCTCCGTCGTCGCTTACGACGACCAAGTCGCTGGCCTGTCCGATCCGCCGCTCACCGCGGTGCGCCCACATCGAGAAGCCATCGGCCACGCGGCGATCGCCCTGCTGATGGCCAGGTTGCGGGACCCTGCCGCGGACCGGCCGCTCCACCGCGTGGTGATCGGCCCCCAGCTCGTGGTGCGTGAGTCCACCGCCGCCCCGGTTATGGACTGAGCAGCCCGAAACTATGGCACTTCAATACCGCCAGGTGGCAAAACCGCGCTCTCAAGCCGGTTCTAGCCACCTGGCGGTATTGAAGTCGTGATCGCCAGCCGGCCGTACTTGATGTCAGTCTCCGGCTAATACCTGCTTCAGCGCGTGCGTACCCATCGCGGCCATACGTGGGTTGTCGTCGGAGTGTGCGGCCAACGCCGTACCCAGGCAGAGCGCCCAGGCGTGCGCCCGCTTCCAGGTGTGGTCGTCGACGCCGGAAAGCCGATCCACATGCGCCCGGAAGTCAGCGCGGGCGTCGGCTTCGAAGACCATCCAGGCGACCGCCAGATCTGTCGCCGGATCGCCGCTCGTGAGGTCGCCGAAGTCGATGACGGCGGCTAGCCGCGCGGACCCGTTGCCATCACCGGTGTCAATCACGATGTTGGCCGCGTGGAGGTCCCCGTGCACCCACAGAGCCGGACCGGCCCAGGGTGCGGTCGCGCTGAGCTCCTTCCAGAGCCGCCGCAGCTCCTCGGCGCGCGGGACGGCGCCACTGTCCAGGCGCTTCTCCACCGCGTCCGCGCGGACGCTGAGCGGGACGCCCCGCACGGGGTTGGCGGGCACGGACGCCGGTGCCGGAACATGGAGCTCCGCGAGGAAGCTCGCCAAGTCCGCGGCGATCGGGGCCCGCTCCGACGGTGGCATGTCCGCCGCCGCCTGCCCTTCGAACCACGGCCCGATCGTCCAGTGCCAGGGATAACCTTCGCCGGGTACACCAATGCGCACCGGGCCCGGTATACCCACGCTGACCCGGTCAGCCAGCTCTGGCAGCCAACGTTGTTCCTTCGCCACCAGGTCGGCGGCGATCTGGCGCCGTGGCAATCGCACGCTGAGATCGCTACCCAGCCGGAACAGCACGTTGTCCCAGCCGTGTGCGACGAGAGTCAGCGGGCCGGCGAGATCCGGGTGCTGCGATCGGACTAACCGCTCGACGAGTTCCGCGTCGACATCGACCTCGGCCGCGGGGGTGTCCATCCGCCGATCTTTTCACGACCACAACCTCCCACGACCACAAACGCGCCCCCACCTCGGTGATCGTCAGGGTGTTGTGGTCGCGATTCGGTGATCGTCAGTGGGCTGTGGTCACGATCTCGCAACCACAACACCCTGACGATCACCGGGCAAATGGGGGTCCTCACAACTTTCTCACGGGGCGATGAGTGGAGGGGTGGTTTCACCGTCGGCGAAGTGTAAGCGGAGTGCGGCCACCAATTCCTCGGCCCGCACTCGGGCACCGTCGCCCGCCGGGTCTACCGTGAGGACGTGCCCCAGATAGGCGTCGTTGTCTCGCGGACGACGCGCGGTGGCGGGGGTCGGGAGAGCCCAACGATGCACCCGCGGGTCAGCATCCAGCCGCTCCACCCCCGAAACGTGGCTGACCACGCCGTCCCTCGGCGACATCACGAAGAACACGGCCGCGCTCCCCGGCAACCCCGTCGTCGCGCCTTCGACGCTCCCGGCCATGCGCTGCCCGCCGTCACCAGCCGCGACGCGATCCAGCGATGCGGCGTTCACCCGCGAGTCCAGTGCCGGCATCTGGCCGAGCGCCAGGTCCACCAGCATCTCCAGCGGATGAATCCCCGTGACCAGGTGAACCAGGTCGAAGATGTATCCCCCGCCTTGCCGGGGATTGATCTCGACGATACGTGGGCCGTCGGCAGTGATCATCACCTCGATATGGCTGAGACCGTGGGTGAAACCGATAGCGTCCAGCGCGTCCACGGCGAACGTCTCGACCTGCCGGGCGATATCGGGACTCAGCCGTGCCGGGAACATGTGTCCTGACTCCACACACGCCGGTGGCGCCGTCAGACTCTTGTCAGTGATACCGATGATGGTGGTCAGTCCCTTGAACGTCAGCGCCTCGACGCTGACTTCTTCACCCTCGAGCCGCTCTTCCATGAGCAGCAGACGCCGCAACGGCTGGCCACGCGTATTGCGCTCGGCACTGTTGACACCCCAGAAGGCGTCCTTCAGCCCGGCCTCGTCGCAGATCCGCTCCACGGCCGTCCCGGCGTTCAGGTCCACCGGTTTGGCGATCAGGGGAGTCCCGATCCGGGCGGCGGCCGCGCGGGCATCATGCCAGTCGGCCGCGACCGCGAAGGCAGGGTTGGGCAACCCGGCCCCGTCCAGAGCGGCCCGCACTAGGTGCTTCTGGGTCGCGAGTCGCATCACGTCCGGAGGAGCGCCGGGCAGCTCGAGCAGTCTGGCCAGCGTCGCGACCGTGGCGAGGTAATAGTCGCAGGTGGTCAGTACGCCGTCGATGCGCCGCTTGCCGGCCAGTGCGCTGGCGGCCGCACAGGTGGCGTCGTCGTCATTGGTGTCGACGACGACGATCTCGCGGGCATCGCGGATCACCGGATGCGGCTCACCGGGAGAAATCGGCGGATAGAGCGCCGGATCCTTGGTGAACAAGATGTATTCATGCCCGAGTCTGCGGATGATCGGTGGCAGGCACAGACCGGTCGAATGCAGCCAGCTCTCGACCATGAGCAGCGTTGCCATGTCAGTGTTCCATTCCGTTGCGAGGGCCTGGGACCGCTGCCGTCCCGGTGACCCGGGCCAGGATCGCCGAGTTGATGACCTCGCCGCTCGGGTGGATGACATCCAAGACTTCGAAGCCGTCGATCGCTTGCGGATCTACCTCTGGATACAGCAGCGTGCGCAAGCCACGGGCGCTGCGGATGAGCAACACCGCGCCGGGCGACATGGACACCGAGATACGACGCAGCACAGCGGCCTTCTCAGCCGGGCTCGAACCGACCAAGGCGGCGAGGATGACGACGTCGTATCTCGAAAGGTCCGCCGCCGCGACGTCCGCGGCATGAACGCGGAGGTTGTCGAGCCTCAACCGAGCGGCCAGCCGGCGCGAAGTATCCACTGCTCCTGGATTGTGATCTAGGTTGTCAATCGTGATGCCGAGCTCCTGAGCCAGGACCAGCGAGCTCAGCGGCAGCGGACCCGACCCGGCGAAGGCCATCGAGCGAATCGGGCGCTGCACAGCCTTGGTGACAGCGTCGAGTTCCATCCGGCACAACAACTGGTAGTTCTCCAGATACGGGAACCGGGCCAGCTCGGCATGTGGATCCTCACCGGCCGCGATGGTGTCGGCCCAAAAGGTCTCTAGTTCGAACTCGCCGCGGGCGCACAACTCTCGCAACCGTGGTGTAAGACCGCGCACGACCGGATCACCGAGGATGTCGGCCGCCTGCTCATCCGGCGTGGAGATAACCAAACGCACCAGACGGCTGAACAACTCGTCCACGCGTGGACCGGGCCGCAGGTCTGGGTGGCTGTCGAGTTCGCGGTAGATGTCACAGATAGTTGTGGCGGCGCATCCCGCGGCAGGCGGAGCCGCGACGGCCGGAAGCAGGGTCACTTGCTCGACCCACCTCTCAATTCGCAGTGTCCGTCAGCGCTGGCCGAACCGGTTTGACCTCGCGGCAGACCGGGACACATCGGATACTTGAGGACGTTTGTGATTATGAGATTCATGTTCATTGTCGATCATGTTTTCACAATGAGGGGGGAGCGCGCTGCCAGAAACACCGAAATCCACAGACAAGATCAATTAGGTGGCCGCCCGACCTTCCTCACCGGCCGGATTCACCTCTCCCAGGGTCGAGACGAGGTCCGTGGCGGCGTCCACCTGCGCTTCGATCAGAGCCGCGTAAATGGGGCTACGTTGCACGAGTTCGTCATGAGTGCCGATGTCTACAACGCTGCCCTGGTCAAGAAGTACGATCCGGTCGGCTGCCAGGATCGTCGACAGGCGGTGCGCGATGACCACCGTGGTACGCCCGGTGCGCACGGCATCCAGCGCCGCGCGAACCTCGCGCTCGCTGAGCACGTCGAGCTGGCTCACCGACTCGTCGAGCACAAGAACCGGGGCGTCGCGAAGCACCGCGCGAGCCAGTGCGAGGCGCTGCCGCTCCCCACCGGACAGTGCCGCACCACGTTCGCCGACGACGGTGTCCAGTCCGGCCGGGAGCGAAGCGACGAGCTCGTCGATACGGGCCGTCCGCAACACGTCCCAAAGAGCCTCGTCGTCGACCGGCCGCCCATCCAGCGAACCGAGCAGCAAGTTCGCCCGAATCGTGTCGTGGAAGAGGAACACGTCCTGCGGAACGGGAGCGATCACCCGACTGAGCTCGCCCGGCGCCAGCTCGCGCAGGTCCACGCCGCCGACGCTGACCACACCGTGGTCGGGGTCGTGATACCGCGAGAGCAACGCCGCACAGGTGGATTTGCCGGCACCGGAGTGCCCGACCAACGCAACCGTCTCGCCCGGCTCGACCCGGAACGTCACCTGCTCGATCGCCGGGTGGTCGGTATCCGGCCAGCCGAAGGTGACGTTGTCGAACTCGATCGCGGGCACCGTGTCCTCAGGCAGTGTCCTGGTACCACTCCGATCGACCGGGCTGGGCTCCTCCAAGAGGTCGAAGACCCGCTCCGCCGCCGCAGCCGTGAGCCCCCAATGCCTGGTGACGGCGAGGAGTTGAAGCGCCGGCATGACACTCTGGCCGGCCAGCACCACCACGACGGGAAAGAGCGTGCGATCCAGCGTGCCGTCGGCCACCTGCTGGGCCGCAACCGCCGCGGCGACGATCACACCGATACCGGCGATCGATCCGGTCAGCGCCGACTCCAAGCCGGTCCGGACGCCATGCCGCTGCTGACGAGCGACCAGCCGGCCTCCAAGGGCCGCCAGCGCCGCACTGCGCCGCGTCCTCAACCCGAAGGCCAAGATCTCCCGCAGACCTTGCACATCTTCGATGACCTGGGTGTGGACGTCAGCGGTGGCGGCCCGCACCCGCGCCCCGGAAGCCTGATTCAGTCGCCGCAACACCAGCGGCAGGGCCAGCGCGAGAAGCAGGACAAGGGCAGTCACGGCGGCGGCCTGCCAGCTGAACACGGCAAGAGCCATCAGCACCACCGGCGACACGATGGCGGTGGTGAAGATGTAGATGGACGTGTGCGCGTAGAAGACCTCAAGCGCCTCCGCATCGGCCATAGCCACCGAGGCCAGCTCGCCGGTCCGGCGCCGGGCGAGCCCACCCGGAGCGATCCGGGCCGTGGCCCGATACAGCCAGCCGCGAACCTCGGCCAGAATGCGGAATGCCAGCTCGTGGCTGATCCAGCTCTCCAGCCAGGCGGCCAGCGCCTTGCCGAGCACCAGGACACCGAGGATGATCAGCAGCCACACCAGGTCTGCCGCCGCGGTTCCGGTCAGTGACAACGCGACCGCGTAGGCACCAACGGTGACGGCGGCAATGCCGAACACGTGATTGAGCGACGCCCACGTGAGGCTGGACAAGAACGGCCGGCGATAGACCCACAACACGGCGAATAGTCCACGGATGCCGCGCTCGACCCGCTTCGCCTCGTACAGTCGGCCAGGCTTCCAATCCGGAGCTGTCACGAGCCCACCACACCCTCCGCCTGCGCATGGACCAGATCCCGCCATGCTCCGCGAGCACGCATCAACTCAGCCGGCGCGCCGGACTCGGCGATCCGGCCGGCTTCGAGTACCACGACGACGTCGGCGTCGGCCACGGTGGACAGGCGGTGAGCGACGACGACGGTGGTGCGGCCGTGCCGCAATTCCTGGAGCGCCGCTGCGACAGCGGCCTCGTTCTCGCCGTCGAGGCTGGACGTCGCTTCGTCGAGCACCAGGATCGGAGCGTCACGCAGCAGAGCTCTGGCGATGGCGACGCGTTGGCGTTCGCCGCCGGACAACCGGGCCCCGCGCTCGCCGACCTGGGTGTCCAGGCCTTCCGGCAGGCGCTCGACGACGTCGTCGAGCCGGGCCGCGCGGATCACCTGCATGAGCTCGGCATCGGTAACGTCCGCCTTGGCCAGGCGGATGTTCTCGCTGATGCTGCCGTGGAACAGCACGACGTCCTGGGACACGACGCCGATCAGGGAACGCAGTTGGTCCAGCGGGAGCGCACGCAGGTCGGTGCCGTCGATGCGGATCGAGCCCGATTTGGGGTCGAAGACCCGCTGGAGCAATTGCACGACGGTGGACTTCCCGGCACCGGACCGCCCCACCAGCGCGAGTGTGGAGCCGGCCGCCAGCTCGACGCTCATGCGGTCAAGCGCCAGCCGGTCAGACTCGGGGTAGGAGAACGTGACGTCCTCGAGAGTGATCGACGGCGGGCTGGCGATGTCCCGGGGACGCACGTCAGGCGCGTCCTTGACGTCGGGCTGTGCCTCGAGCAACGCGTAGATGCCGTTGGCGGCGGCCATTCCGTAGAAACCCTCGTGCCAGTAGTTCTGTAGGTCACTCAGCGGCCGGAAGCACTCGGCGGACAGGAACAGCACGAGTAGTACTGCGGTCGCGTCCAGCGCCCCCGTCGCATGCCGCAATGCCGCGATGACCACCGCTATTCCGGTGCCGAGGCCCATTGCCGCGCTGGTCACCGTGTAGACGCCGAGCGACGCGCCCAAACTCCGGGTGGTAGCCAGCCGGAGCCGTTCGGCCTCTTCGGCCAGGGCCTCGCCGTGCCGGCGGGCCGCGCCCAGCGCCACCAGGGTGGTCATACCTTGCAGGGCGTCGGTGGTCTTGGCTGAGTACTCGGCGTACATACCCCAGTGCGCCTGGCCGCGCACACCCAGGAGCTTGCGCCACATCTGCCGGGCGAAGGGCACCACGATCACGCCGACTACCACCACCAGCGCCACCCAGGGGTCGAGCGTCACCAGGAAGGCGACCAGCGCACCCGGCACCACCAGGGCGATCACGGCTTGCGGCAGGTAGAAGCCTACGTAAGCCTGGATCGCTTCGACGCCGTCGACGAGCGTGGCCTGCACATCACCAACCCGGCGGCGAACCAGATGCCCCGGCCCGAGGTCGAATACGCGCTCGACGAGGCGGGCACGGACACGAACCTTGACCCGGGCGGCCGTCCAAGTGGCGCATTGGTCGCGAGCCCATAGCAGGACGAGCCGCAAGACGGTCATGATCGCGGCGAGCGCCAACGGGCCGTAGACCCCGGACACACCCGACGAGCCGTCGGCGAAGATGCGGCGGACCACGTCCACAAGGGCGAAGCCGGCTGCCACAGCAGCACCGGACGCGGCAATGCCGAAGAACACCGTCAATGCGAGTGGAAGCTTCGCATAGCTCACAAAGCGCGCCAACTGGCGCTGGACCATCATGCTCGCTTGCTCCGATTCACAGCGCTTGAGCCTAGATGAGCCAGAGAATGATTATCAACTCACCGCCCCAAGTCCCGACCAACGCGACCGTACCCTCCCCCGCCTTCCCGGTGATTGGGCGGGCCGGAGGGCGGATCCAGCGGAACGAAGGGGTTGCGTCGCCTATCAATTTAGGCAAGCCTAGTCTTCATGAAGTTAGGCATGCCTAACTTGCACGGATATGGCTATGAATGGAAGGAATATGCCCAGTGACTCAGTCCGAGGGCGTGACGCTGGCCGAACACGATAGGCCGCGCACATCTACCGAAGGTCACGGATCGCAGGACCCCGCCGCCACGGAGTACACCTCGCGGGATGCCGGCGCGGACGGTGGCTCCCCCCTTCTCACGACAACCCTGCCGCGCCGGCGCGAATCGAGTGCACGTTCCTATCCCCAGCGACTACCCATCACGTTGGCCTGGGGCCGCGGCGCCGTGGTCGGCGACACGCGGGGCGGAGAGTACATCGACTGCCTCGCCGGTGCCGGTGCGCTGGCGCTCGGACATCATCACCCGGCTGTCGACGACGCCATCCGGGCCACCCTGGACAGTGGGGCCCCGTTGTCGACACTGGACCTTTCCACGCCCGTCAGGGATCAGTTCGTCGAGCAACTCTTTTCCATCCTTCCCAGCTCATTGTCCAGTGGCCGTATCCTGTTCTGCGGCCCCAGCGGCGCCGACGCAGTCGAGGCCTCGATCAAGCTGGCCCGCACCTGCACCGGGCGCACCGGAGTCATCGCCTTCGGAGGCGGCTACCACGGCATGACCCAGGGCACGCTCGCCCTGACCGGGCGTCGGTCGGCGAAGGAGCCGCTCGGCGCGCTTCTCCCAGAGGTTCATCACCTGCCGTTCCCCACCGAATACCGCTCGCCCTTCGGCCCAAGCGCAAACGCTGACATCGCGGGCCGGCTCGTGACGTGGGCACTGACCGACGACCACAGCGGCATCGCCGCGCCTGCGGCGGTGATCGCCGAACCCGTCCAGGGCGAGGGCGGGGTCTATCCGATGCCGGCTCCATTCGCCGCCACACTGCGCGCGTCGACCCGTTCAGCCGGTGCTGTACTCGTGGCCGACGAAGTCCAGACCGGGCTCGGCCGTACAGGCTCGCTGTGGGCCAGCGACCCGATCGGCCTGGACCCCGACGTTCTCGTGTTGTCCAAGGCGATCGGCGGCGGGCTGCCACTGGCCGTCATCGTCCACCGCGGTGAGCTCGACGCCTGGCAGCCCGGCGCGCATGCGGGCACATTCCGCGGTTCGGCGCTGTCTATGGCCGCCGGCGCGGCGACAATCCGCGAGGTCGTGCGGGGCGGTCTCGCGGATCGCGCCCGCGAACTCGGCCAACGCCTCTCGGACGGCTTACGTGCCGTCGCCGGCGACGACGCCCGGGCCGGAGACATTCGCGGGCCCGGCCTGATGGTCGGCGTGGAATTGGTGGACCCGGCCGCGGCCGACGCCGACGGAGTTCCCGCTCCAGACGGACGCCTCGCGCAGGCCGTACAGCGCGCGATGATGAATCGCGGGGTGATCGTCGAGGTAGGCGGAACCGACGACGCCGTCGTCCGGTTCCTCCCTCCACTGATCATCGACGAGGAACAGATCGACCAGGTCGTCGATGCTTTCGGTGCGGCGCTGCGGGCGGTGCCGGCAGCACTGCCGCACCACAACTCGAAGGCTCCGTCGTGAACTCTCAATTCTTCGACGGCACGGCCGAATCCGTTGCGGTGCTGCGGGACGCTGTCGCCTCGGTACTCGACATGCTGGCGTCGAACAGCCCTCACCAGCCCTTTCCCGCACGCACGCCCGCCGAGTTGCGCGCGGCGATCGAGGCGTTCGATCCGCTGCCGGCTCGTGGGGTGCCCTTCACCGACGTCATCAAAGAGGCCGGCGAAACCGTCGTGGCCAGCGGCGCCCGTGTGGTGGACCCTCGGTGCGCCGCTCACCTGCACGCACCGACGCTGATGAGCTCGGCGGCCACCGAACTCGCGATCGGAGTCACCAACCAGTCGATGGACTCCTTCGACCAAGCGCCGGCGGCCACGTATGCCGAGGACCATCTGGTCCGCACTATTGCCGGCGTACTCGGTCTGCCGGAACAGGCCAGCGGTGTGATCACGTCAGGCGGAACGGCCTCGAACCTGCTGGGGCTGCTGCTGGCCCGGGATCGGGCCGCGGGCGGGGCCAACGTCACCGGCCTCCCGCCAGCTGCGGCGGGATGGCGGGTCCTCGCGTCACAGGCCGCGCACACGAGCGTCCGGCAGGCATGCGCCGTGCTCGGGCTGGGACGTGATGCCGTCGTTCCAGTCGATACCGACGGCTCCGGCCGCATCCGCCTCGAGGCCCTGGACGAGACCCTCCGGGCCGCCGAGCGACACGGCCATCAACCGATCGCCATCGTCGGAACAGCCGGCACGACAGACACCGGAGCCATCGACCCGCTCGACGCGCTCGCCCAGCGCGCGGCACAGTGCGGTGCCTGGTTTCACGTCGACGCCGCCGTCGGCGCCGGACTCGCACTCAGCCACCGGCTGGCACCGATGCTGCGCGGCATCGAGAAGGCCGATTCAGTCACCGCTGACCTGCACAAGCTGTGGTGGCAGCCGATCGGGGCGAGCATGCTGCTGGTCCGCGATGCCGGCTCGACGCACGGACTCCGGGAACCGGCCGATTATCTCAACCGGGCCGAGGACAACGACGTGCTCAACCTGGTCGATCGCTCACTCGACACATCCCGCCGCTTCGATGCCCTGAAGATGCTCGTGTCGCTTCGCGCGACCGGCCGCGACCGGCTGGCCGGATTCGTCGAGCATCTGGTCGATCTCGCGGCCGAGGCGGGCCGGCTGATACATGCCCACCCCGAGCTAGAGCTCGTTGTTCCTCCACAGAGCATCACCGTGCTGTTCCGCTGTCACCCGGCCGTGACCACGACGGACGACGACCTCGACGCGCTCAATACCGACGTGCAGCGCACGCTCCTCGGCGAGGGGCGAGCCGTCGTCGGCCGTACCAGGCTGCGCGGGCGCGTCGCCCTCAAACTCACCCTGGTCAATCCGACGGCCACCGCCGAGGACATCGCTGAGCTGCTCGATCTAATCAGCGCCACCGGGCGACGCCGCACCGCGAACTGCCCGTCACCGCGCCCCCGTCCCGGCCCACACTCCAGTTCGCCTCCCGAACCCGATCCCCCGAGCCGCGTTGATCATCACCAAAAGACACCCTTCGGACCGGTTGAGCGGAGCTATCGCCCATGATCAACACGGATAAGGGCGACGCCGCCAAGCAGGCTGCCGATGACGCCGGTGTGCGTGCGCTGCTCACCTGTTGGGTCCGCGAGACGACGAACTGGTCGCTCGAACCCCGCGCCCGGTTCCCGGAGCTGGCCGCGACACCCGCCGCACCCGTCCTGGTCGTTCCACTTCCGCACTGGAACGCACGGCTCGTCGCCGGTGTGACCCGGCAATCCCGGACTTTCCGGCATGAGCTCCGCTCACCTGTCCACGTCGTCGTCGGTGACCTGCCGCCGCGACCGATCAGGATCGAGACGCTGGCGGCGCTGCTCACCGACGAACTCGGGCCGGGCCCGAACGGCTCCTTGCTCAGCCGTATCCTCGACAGCACGTCAGCCGTCGCCGCTCACCTGCGGGCACGTGCCACCGAGATAGACCGGCTGTGGAGCCCGGAACCGCTCAGCTTCGGCGAATCCGAACAGGCCCTGCTGCTCGGACACATGGCGCACCCGACCCCGAAGAGCCGCGGCGAGATGACCAGTTGCCAGCGCCTCGCGTACTCGCCGGAGACAGCCGGCCGATTCTCTCTTCGATGGCTGGCCGTAGAGCCTGATCTCGTCCGGCACGCCAGCGCGGTCGAGACGCCGGCACCGGAGCTCGCCGAGCACCTGCTTCGCAAGGACCCCGCGACCGACCTCGTCGCGCTCGATGCGATGCTCGACGCCGTCGGACCACGGATCCTCATACCGGCGCATCCCTTCGAGGCCGACCACCTCGCCGACGATCCGGCGACGGCACGGCTGTTCGGCAACGGCAGCGTCGTCGATCTCGGCGAACTCGGCTCGCCGTACCTGCCGACCACGTCGGTGCGCACCGTCTACCGGCGTGAAGCGCCCTGGCAGCTGAAATTCTCGCTGCACGTGCGTGTCACCAACTCGATGCGAGTGACGCTGCCCAAGGAGCTGGACCGGGCGGTGGAGGCGGCCACCCTGGCGCTGACTGACGTGGGCCGCCAGGTCAGGGCCGTGGCACCTCGATTCACCCTGCTTCAGGATCCCGCCTACCTGACGGTCGCCGACGACGCCCAGCTCAGCAACGGCTTCTCGGTGCTGCTGCGGGAGAATCGCTGGCAGCCCGGAGCAGCGTGCGACGTCAGCGCGCTCACAACACTGTGCCAAGACCATCCATACGGCGGACGGAGCCGGCTCGCGGCGATCGTCGCCGCCATCGCGCGGCGAGAACATCGCAGCGAGACCGACGTCGCCCGCGAGTGGTTCGCCCGCTTCTGCGACGTCGTCGTCCGTTCCCTCATCCGGCTGTACCTCGACGTCGGGCTGTGTTTCGAGGCCCACCAGCAGAACACTCTCGTCGAACTCGACAGCGGATGGCCCGTCCACGGTGTCTACCGCGACAGCCAGGGCTATTTCCATCGCGAGGCGGCCCACGCCGATCTGACGCAGGTGATCCCGCGCCTCGGCGAAGCCACCGAGTCGATCTTCCCGGAGGCGCTGGCCGACGAGCGGCTCGTCTACTACCTGTTCGTCAACCTGACCCTCGGCGTCGTCAATGCTCTCGGCACAACCGTGGACGAAGACGTGCTGCTGCGCGACGTGAGGCGATTGCTGAACGACGAACGCTCTCCCGGCGGCCGGTACCCGGCGTCCCTGCTGGACCGGTTGCTCGACGACGAGCGGTGGCCCTGCAAGGCCAATCTGCTCACGCGGGCACATGACATGGACGAACTCGTGGGCGACATCGCGTCGCAATCCGTCTACGTCACACTGCCGAATCCGCTCCGGGAGGACCAGTGATGCAAGGGGAGACGCGACGGAATCTCGGCCAGGGCTCGGCTCCGGGCATCGGCGAGCGAGGCACGAGCGAGTCCGCGGGCGGGGCCGAGATTCCGTCGCGTCTCCCCTTGCCACAGGTGGGGCCGGTACGCCCACACAGCTGGTCGGTGGTGCTGCCCGGGTCCACGGTGCGGATCGGTGTCGCCCCCGTCGAGGTGGACCGGCACGCCGAGCTGATCCACGACTGGATGAACCGGCCACATGTCGTACCCTGGTGGCAGCTCGACCGTCCACTCGACGACGTGCGCGCGTATCTGCGCGGCCTGACCCACCTCCAGCCCTGGCTAGTGGCCGCGGACGGAGTCCCGTTCGGGTATGTCGAGACGTACCGCGCCACCGAGGATCCGCTGTCCTCGCACTATCGGGCCCGACCCACCGACGTGGGCTGGCATCTTCTCGTCGGGCCCCAAGAATTCATCGGCACCGGGACACCCCGGCTACTCGGGCGGGCCATGCTCGCCTACCTCCTGGGAGTCCACGACGACGCGCGCAGCGACGGGCACCGTCATCGGGGTGACCGGGTGGTGTGCGAGCCCGACATCCGCAACACCCGCATGCACGCGTACTGCCGCAAGCTCGGCTTCCGCTCGATCGGAGAAGCCGAGCTGCCGGACAAGAAGGCGCTGCTGATGGCCTGCGAACGCACGGACTTCACCCGCGCCTGGCCCGGCGACGCACGCCCCCGCACCGGAGACGCGCACCGCGCAGGCCCGGTCAGCTCGCCTGGAGGCACACCATGACCACGTTCGATGTCGTCGGGGTCGGCCTGGGGCCGTTCAACCTCGGGCTCGCCGCGCTGCTCGATCCGGTCGGCGACCTCAACGCCGCCTTCTTCGAGGCCGAGACCAGCTTCGCGTGGCATCCAGGGCTGATGCTGCCGGGTACCACCCTTCAGGTGCCGTTCATGGCCGATCTGGTGACCCTGGCCGACCCCACCAATCGGTACTCGTTCCTCAACTATCTGCACGAACACAACCGGCTCTACCGTTTCTACTTCTACGAGCGCTTCCACGTGCCCCGCCGGGAATACGACGCCTACGCGCGCTGGGTCGCGGGGTCGCTGCCGTCGTGCCGCTTCGGTCAGCGCGTCGAATCCGTCGAACCCGGCGACGACGGCACCTGGACCGTCCATCTCCGAACACTCGCGCCTGGCGTAGAGCAGCTATCTGCGGTCAAGGCGCGGGCGGTGGTGTTCGGAGTGGGGAGCCGGCCGTCGGTGCCGGAGATCGCCCGCGAGCATCTGGGCGACGGCATCTTCCACGCCGCGGAGTATCTGGCGCTGCGGGAGAAGGCGGTCAACGCGGATGCGGTCACCGTGGTCGGATCCGGGCAGAGCGCCGGCGAGATCGTCGCCGACCTACTGGAGGCCGGGCTACCGACCGGGCAGCATCTGGACTGGTTCACCCGGAGCTCCGGCTTCCTGCCGATGGAATACTCCAAGCTCGGGCTCGAGCATTTCTCACCCGACTACATCGACCACTTCCACGGCCTGCGGCCCGCCACCCGCGACCGGCTGCGTTCCGGCCAGGACCTGCTCTACAAAGGTCTATCCGCCGAAACCAGCGAACGTATATACGACCTGCTGTACGAAGCGACGATCGACCGCGACGATCCACCCGTCACCTACGCGGCGCGTTGCGAGCTGGAAGGGATCGAGCCGTCGCCGGTTCCTGGCCGGCGCTGGCGCCTGACGTGGCGACATCGCGACGATGGGAGCGTCTTCGCCCGGGACACCGACGTCGTCGTGCTCGCAACGGGCTACGAGCCGGCCCCGCTACCGCTGGCCGCCGATATGATCGCCCGCGACGAGCTGGGGCGACCGGTGGTCACGGCCGACTACCGGCTCCGCGTAATGGAGGACCGTCCCGGCAACCACACCGGCCGGGTTTCGACCCTTTTCGTCCAGAACGCGGAACTGCATACCCACGGCGTCGGCGCACCCGATCTGGGGCTCGGAGCCCACCGCAACTCGGTGATCGTCAACGCCGTCGCCGGCCGCGACATCTACCCCGTCCGCAGCCGAACCGTCTTCCAGCGCTTCGGCGCCCCGGTCTGATCCCCGGCGATGGGCCCCGAACGACCGTCGCATAACGTCCCAACAGTCCAAGATCACAGAACCGCGGAGAACATGGATACCCCGACCATCGACGCACTCCGGCTTCAGCCCTGGACCCGGGCCAACCGCGAGCTTCTCGCCAAGGCACTGACCGAGTTCATGTACGAGGAGATCATCGACCCGGACGTCATCAGCCATGAGAAGCTGGTCTACGAACTGCCTGGCGGCACCCTGACCGCCCGCGCCAAGCAGCGCTCGATGGGATGGTGGCGAGTCGATCCGGAGTCGCTGTCCTGGAGATCCGCGGGCACGAATCAACGAGGCGAAGACGCCGCAGCCGACGATCTTCCCGACACCGCGCAGGTGCTCGCCCAGATCCTGACCGCCCAGGGGGTCAAGCCGGCCACCACCGCGGGCCTGGTTTCCGAACTCATGTCCACCCTGTTGTCCGACACCTGGCAAGTGGGCCGCGGCCGTCCTTCTGCCGAGCTCACCGGACTCGAACCAGTCCTGGTCGAGGGCGAGCTGCGCGGACATCCGTGGATCGTCGCCAGCAAAGGGCGGATCGGCTTCGATGCCGTCGACTTCCTCTCCTACGCCCCGGAGGCCGGATCCGATCTCCGGCTGTTGTGGCTGGCGGCCGACCCGTCGATCGCGGCTACTCGCTCCATCCCCGAGATCGGCCACCATCAGGTCGTCCTGGAGCAGGTCGGCGCCTCCGAGTTCAAGCGGATGCGGGCGCTGGCGCAACTGGCCGGGCTCGACCCCGACACGTGTGTTTACGTGCCAGTCCATCCATGGCAATGGACCAACCGGATCCTGCCGCTCCACGCCGGAGAGCTGGCCCGCGGCACCCTCATCCCGCTCGGAGAGGGACTGGCGCGTTACCGCCCGCAACTGGCCATTCGCACACTCACCGACCTGGACCACCCGGAGCGTCGTTACCTCAAGCTCCCGGTCTCGGTCCTGAACACCTCGGTGTACCGGGGGCTGCCGAGGGAACGCACACTCGCCGCCCCGGCGCTGACCGAGTGGCTCACCGGGATCGCAAGATCAGACGCCTTCCTCCAGGAGACCGGCGTCGTGTTCCTGGGCGAGGTCGCCTCGGTCAGCATCGCCCATCCGGCCTACGAGGCGATCCCCGGTGTTCCCTACCAGCACACCGAAATGCTCGGCGCGATCTGGCGCGAATCGGTTCAGCCGCATCTGCGCCCTGGTGAGCAGGCGGTCTCCCTCGCCGCTCTCCTGCACGTCGATCCCGAAGGTGTGCCGTTCACCGGTTCGCTGATCAAACAGAGCGGTTTGGACGCCGCCGAGTGGTTCCAGCGTTTACACGGCGCCGTTCTGCCGCCTCTTCTGCACATGCTCTACAAGTACGGCACGATGTTCTCTCCGCACGGGCAGAACTGCATGATCGCGCATCACGACGGTGTTCCCACCCGCCTGGTGGTGAAAGACTTCGTCGACGACGTCGCGATCTGCTCACGGGAGCTGCCGGAACTACGCGACATGGATCCGCAGGTGCGCACCGCACTGGCCGACGTCACACTGGCCCCGGAGACGCTGATCAAGTACCTGCAGAACGGTCTGTTGATTTGTGTCTACCGGTATCTGGCCGAAATCGGCGCGGACATGCTGGGGGTGCCGGAGGCAACGTTCTGGAGCCTGGCCCGTCAGGAGCTCGTGGACTACCAGGAACGGTTCGAGGGCGAGTTGTCCGAGCGGTTCACCATGTTCGATCTGGAGACACCCACGTTCCCGAAACTGTGTCTGAACCGGCTGCGGCTCTTCGAGCGCGGATACGCCGACGATCCCGAGCGTCCGGTCATCACGGCCGTCGGCGTCGTCAGCAACCCCCTCGCCCCGCCCCGGTGATCGACAGTGGGGTGTGGCTGTCATACGACGACCACACCCCACTGTCGATCACCTCATAGCGACCACACCGCACTGTCGATCACCGAGGGGCGGCAGCCCGGCTTACGCGTCGGCCGATTCCCGAGGCGCGCCGCCGCGGGTGCGACGGTGTGCGTACAGCAACGCAGCACCACCAAGCACGATGCCGGCCGCGCCGGTGCCGATCCCGGCGACGTTCGCCGCGCTCATCTCGGAATCACTCCCGGACGCGTCGCCGTTCACATCACCATCGTGCACGCCAGCGCTGTGGTCGGCTCCGGCACCGTGATCAGCACCGTGGCCGCCGGAAACGGACTCGGCCACCTCGACCAGGGGCGCCGGGTACTCGAGTTCGTGCGGGTCCTGGCCCTCGTCCGCGGTCTCCACCCAGGCGGACTCGCCTTCCTCACAGGTCTGGACGACCGGGAAGGCAAGAACTTCACCGGACTCGTCCGGCATCCGTACCGACAGCTCGAACGTGTCCCGCAAATCGTTGGGCAGCGGTTCGTGCGCGGTATAGACGACGTGTGTCACCGGTTCGCCGTCGGCCGGCGAACCGTCGGCCGCGAGCTGTTCCACTTCCCAGTTCGGATTGACCGTGGGTGTCACGGCCATGATCTGCTCGGGAATCTCGATGGCGACCTCGGTGGTGCCCGACCCAGAGCAACCGTGTGGCACCGACGCGGTCAGCACGGCGTACGAGCCGGCCTCGGCGGTGTCCGGGCTGATGGTGACGTGGGCGGTGGCGAGCGCCGGGAGGCCGAGGCAGAGTGCCGCTGCACCGGCAAAGGCGCCCGACGTGCGGGCAAGGCGGTTGGAAAGCATCTTTTGGCTCCAGCTGGTTCGTGAGAAGAATGCGATGACGTCGGAGCTGCCCGCCATCCCACAAGAGCGACGCGCAGCGTTCAGGTGAACACCGGCGGAGCCCGCCCGTTGAGGCCGCTCAGACACGGTTCGAGGCTCGACGGCCGGATCGGCTCACGCGCATCGACGAAAGCCGGAGACCGGTCCTCCGGAACCAGCATGCTGACCCGCGGCACTCGCGGCAGCCGAGCAAGCTCACACAGAGCCCAGATCAGCCGCTCGCCGTGCGCCAGCAGGGTACTCACCGCCACGGCGGCCAAAGCGTGTGACGCGACCATCTCGGTGGTCCAGCCGAACGACGCCGGCTCGACATGATGCCCGCCTGCGCCGACGAACAGGTGCATGGCGATCTGCGAGACGACGACCACAGCGAGGATGCCGCCGAACGAGCGGCGAGTGTCGGCGGCGGAAATACATATCACCGACAGGGCGAGTCCACCGATGAGCAGGCCCGGCGACACATGCACCGACCCCCCAGCCGACGCGTGCGCGGTCATCGACATCACCAGGCAGAAGACGGCAAGAGTCGAGCCGCGCGCGATACGCAGCATTCCCCGCCCGGGACTGGTCACGGCCGCGAATCCTAGCAACCCGGCTGACGGTATCCCCGTCCGGCCCGCCGCTCGGCGGGATGCCCGCCGTAGGGTGGAAGGGTGGTCAACCTGACGAAGATCTACACCCGTACCGGCGACGACGGCACCACCGGGCTCGGCGATTTCAGCCGAACCAGCAAAACCGATCCACGGCTCGTGGCGTATGCCGACGTCAACGAGGCCAACGCCACCATCGGCGTGGTCATCGCGGCCGAACGCGGCGGCACCGGCGGCGGCGACCTCGGTCCGGACGCGCTGGCCTCACTCACCCGTATTCAGAACGACATGTTCGACGTGGGTGCGGACCTGTGTATGCCGCTCAAACCGAGCTACGAATATCCACCCCTGCGAGTGCAGGAGGAGTGGATCGACGAACTCGAGGCGGACTGCGACACGTTCAACGCAGACCTGCCGAAACTGCGCTCGTTCATCCTTCCTGGCGGCACTCTCACCGCGGCGCATCTGCACGTCGCCACCACCACCGTGCGCCGCGCGGAACGGTCGGCATGGCAGGCACTGGAGATGTATGGCGACAGGGACGACGACGGCGTGAACCCGTTGACGGCCAAGTACCTTAACCGGCTGTCCGACCTGCTGTTCATCATGGCGCGCTATGCGAACCGGGAGGCCGGCGACGTGCTGTGGCAGCCGGGCGGCGGCCGCGCCGCGCCCGAGTAACGCGATACGCACGCCCGTTGCGTCCTGCAAAGCGTGGCCTCGGGCGCACGCCTTGCAGGACGCAACACAACATTCGTTTCAGTGGCGGAGCCAGGTGCCGGCCAAGCCCTGCTGTTCGAAGCCGGGTTTCGAGTAGTCGCAGACGCCGTCGGCGAATATCGCTTGTAGCCGGTCCCACTGCTCGTCGGTGAAGTCCACGTCGTAGTCGGCCGGATCGGGGTCTTTGCGCTGGCATTTGATGATGTCAGCCGCGACGCTCTCCCCAGCGACCTCGCGTGGGAACGACGCCGACGGATACAGCTGCTCGCATTCGCTGGCCGGATCGCGATTCAGGTCCTGGGCGATGAACATCGGGTCGTTGTCGCGGGTGTTGCATCCCTCGATCAGCTCGGCGGGCCGCGCGTCGGCGATCTTGTCGATCTGATCTCGATCGGAGTGGTCCGCGGCGAGGTTGCGCAGCCAGGTGTCCATCTGAGTGACGCCGTGCCGCAACAACGGGCTGTTGGTGCTGAATCCGCCGTATCGGCGGTCTTCGAGCAGGCTGACATGGTTCACCGCGGTCCCGTTGGCTTTCTCCAGGCGCTCGCGCATAGAGAAGGTGTGATAGCGCACGTGGATGTCGCCCGTGGGGATCTCGTCCTGGTAGGCGCGGTAATCGATGATCGGCGTCTCGGCCAGCCCGCCGCCGCCATTGGTCAACCGCCCGGTCTGATACGCGGCCCGGGCGGCGTCGAGGTCGGCCACGGTGCGTTCGGCGCGGATGTTGGCGTCGTTGTCGAACCCGCCGACGTGTTCGTTGAGGTCGAGGAACTGCTCGACACTGATCACGCCGTCGTTCAGCGCGGCTAGGCCGTACTGGATGCCCTCGTTGTCGAGCGGACGGCGGGCGAACCCGGTCTCGGGATCGGTGCCGTAGACGTTGACGGTGTGATCATGAACGCCGCAGCGGACACCATCCGGGTTGTTCTGCGGGTGGTAGCGCAGCCCAGCCGGGACAATCGAGCAGAACGAGGTCGGGGAGATCCGTCGCGCTCCGTTGGCCACATTCGGGGCGGTGGCGTAGGTGACGAACCCAGTGACCGCGCGTTGTTGCTCCTCGGTCCACTCCACTGCCGCTCCGGTGAAGTAGGTGTCGAGTAGCCACGCATCGGTGATGAAGTTGACCGTGCCGAACCCGACCTCGGGAAACGACTGCCCCACCACGATCCCGTCGAAGATGCCCGGGTAGTTGTCCGAGATCTGATGCCCCTGATACGACCCACCGGATGCGCCGAACCCGATCACGTGGTCGATCGGGCCGTAGGCCTCGACGAAGCGTTCCTTGACCATCATCGCCGACTCCGCCGCCGTCAGGTCCGAACAGTTCACCCCGAACACGTTCAACGACGACGACATCAGCGCATAACCCTCACCCAGCATGAACGCGTTGGTCACCCCGCCGGTGCGGTTACCCTGCCGATACCACCCATTCGTGCAGCCACCACCGAGAGTGAAGATCGCCGCACCGTTCCACCCCGCCGGGCGGGATGTGAAGTCCGGTTCCGGCTCACCCAGCGGGTCGTGCAGGATGCTGGTCTGATAGATCGCCCGGTTCAGCGTGCCGGTCTCCATCCGCACGATGAACGGCACCTCGGCACCGTCCCGCGTCGTCGTTGTCGCCAGATTCTCCGGGTACGACGACGCCCCGTCCGGCCACACGCTGAATCCACCGCTGGCCGTCCGGTAGAAATAGTCCACCCGCGTCTCTATCGAGCAGTCCTCATCCAGCGGTTCGCCGAGGTCCCCACCCAGCACCGGCATAGTGAAAGCTTGCGTCTCACACGCGAACGGCTGCTGATGCGGCCCCGAGAACACCGGCCCCTCAACCGGGTGATTCACCAACGTCAGCGCCGCCGACGGACGGCTTCGTCCCTTCACCTGGACGAGGAGCTCGTTCTCCCCATCCTCCAGGTCGGTGACCAGCCCGGTCATGGTCCTCGCGGCTCGATCGACATCGAAGGCACCGGTGATGTCACGGCCGTCGACGGTGATGCTCACCGTCTGGTATGGCACCTGACGCGGCAGCTCCACCTGTACCAAGGCGTCCCCACCAGTCACCATGTCCGACCGCCCGGACAGCGTGTTGACCTCGATCTCCGGCGGCGTCGCCGGTATCAGTGCCGGTGGGTCCGCGGCGCCCGCCGGTCCCGACCCGAGAAGCAACGGGACGACGAGAGTCAGCGGAACGAGTGCTTTGAGGGTGCGGTTTCGCCCGAAGCGGGGGTGCGACATCACTTCTCCTCTGCGGTAGCGGCGACCCAGGCCCCAGACGGCCCGGACTCGTGGAACATCGCGCCGGATACGTTCAGAAACTCAGACCGAACACCCAGCCGGCGAAGGTGTACATCACGACCAGGACGAGGATGAGGCCGATGATGTTCAGCCAGAACCCGGCCCGCACCATCTGGCCGATCTTGACGTAGCCGGACCCGAACGCGATCGCGTTCGGCGGGGTCGCCACCGGCAGCATGAACGCCAGCGTCGCCGCCAGCGCCGTGGGAATGACCAGCATCATCACATCGGCGTTCATCCCGATGGCGACGCCGCCCATGATCGGCAGGAATGCGGCGGCCGTCGCCGTGTTGCTGGTCAGCTCGGTCAGCAGCAGAACCACGAGCGTCACGACGAGGATCAGCACCCAGATCGGCACCCCGTCCAGAACACCGACCCGCTCGCCGATCCAGGCCGACAGCCCCGTCTCACCGAACTGACGAGACAGGCTCAACCCGCCGCCGAACAGCAGCAGGATGCCCCACGGCAATTTGACGGCGGTCTCCCAGTCCAATGCCCGGACGCCCCGGCGGCCGTCGACTGGGATCAAGAACAGCGCCACCGCGAGCGCCATGGCGATACCGGCATCGGAGATGTTGTCCAGCCACGGCGCCGTCTCGATAACGGTGTCGTTGTCCGCCAGCAGCGGAACGAAGACCCACGCCAGTGCGGCCGAGGCGAAGACGAGCAGGACGGTCCACTCGCCCCGGGACATCGGACCGAGCTTGCGCAACTCGCCACGGATCAATTCGCGGCCACCGGCCAGTTCCTTGATCTTGGGCGGGTAGATGAATCTGGTCAGCACGAGCCAGGTGATGACGAGGAACACCACCGCGAGCGGAACACCCACGGCCATCCACTGACCGAAGCCGATGGTGATGCCGTGGTTCTCCGACAGGTACCCCCGCATCAACGCGTTCGGCGGCGTGCCGATCAGAGTCGAGACCGAGCCGATCGATGCCGCGTAGGCGATACCGAGCATCAGGGCGGTCGAGAAGTTGGTGTCCTCCTCGCCACGACGTACCTGCGCCACCAATGTGAGCACCGACAGCCCGATCGGCAGCATCATGATCGTCGTCGCCGTGTTCGACACCCACATCGTGATGAACCCGGTGGCGATCATGAAACCGGCGATCAGCATGACGGGGCTCGTGCCGACGGCCGCGACCACCACCAACGCGATCCGCCGGTGCAGGTTCCACCGCTGCATGGCCAGGCCGAGCATGAACCCGCCCATGAACAAGAAGATGATGTCGTTGGCGTACGGGCTGGCCGCATCCGAGATCTCGGCGACCCCGAGGAACGGGAACAGCACCAGCGGCAGCAGCGCGGTGGCGGGGATCGGAATCGCCTCGGTCATCCACCAGGCGGCCATCAACACCGCGATGGCGGCAGTCGTCTTGCCCTCGTCGCCAAGCGTGTCGGGCAGCAACAAGTAAACAGCGGCCGCGGCTACAACCCCCGCGACGAGGCCGATCCGTTTGCGCCTGCTGTACGTCTCCTCGACGGCCTCGGCCGGACCCGACCCCGGTGGCCGGCCGTCTTGGTGTTCCACAGTCCTCGTCGACACGGGCACACTCCTTGCGGAAGGTGAACGGCGGGACGAGCCGGATACGCACACGTTTCCGCGAGATGTCCGGATCGTTGCCCCTGGCGCCTGTGATCCTGGCCACTCCACACGGTGCCGGACAAGATCAACGCCGGAAACTTCGGATTCCCTTGACATTCGCGGCCGAACCGACTTCAGCGATCCCATATGCTTCGGCCCGTGCGCAACCGCCGCGTCAGCCGCAGGTCAGCCTTGCTCGGGCTGGCCGGTGTTGTGCTCGGTGGATCGACGCCGGCTCTGCTGAGCGCATGCACCAGGGAAGCGACACTCAGCATTACGGAGATCCGGCTGGCTACCGGCCCGGCAGGTGCGGTCTACCGGCGAATCGGCGGCGGCCTGGCCGACATCCTCGACCGGCGCTACCCGTCCGCCACGGTGACGGCTGTGCCCAGTCATGCCTCCACGGACAACATCCGCATGCTCCTGGAGGACGAAGTCCACCTCGGCCTGGCGAACCTCGACGCGGCCGTCGGACTCGACGCAGAGCCACCGGCCGGCATCGCCGCCCTTTGCCGGCTCTACGACAGCCACCTCCATCTCGCTGTACTCGCCGATTCCCCGATCCGCACAGTTGGCGATCTGGAAGGTCGCCGGGTGTCGTACGGAGCCGAAGACTCCGGCACCGACTTCACGTCGCGGCGGCTCATCGACCTCACCGGCATCGGCCTCCGCCCGGTCTGGCTCGACCAGGCGGAATCGGCACGCGCGCTGGCGGCTCGCGACATCGATGCGACCTTCTCGCTCACCGGCGTCCCGACCCCCGCGATCAGCGACCTCGCCGAGCGGCGGCCGATCCGGCTGATCCCCATGCCTCAGGAGGCCGACGCGCTCGCCGACGCCTACCCGGGCCCGTACTTCCCGGCAACGATCCCGGCCACCGCCTACCACGACGTCCCGGCCTGCCCGACGCTCGCGATCCCTAACGTCCTGCTTGCCCGGACCGACCTGCCGGTGGACGTGGCGAAGGCGGTCACCGAAGCGGTCTTCACCGAGGCTCCCGCGATCGCCTCCGACGTGCCGGAGGCCACCCAGATCAACGTCCGCACCGGTATCGCCACCGGCCCCATCCCGCTGCATCCCGGCGCGGCCGAGTGGTTCCGAGACCAAAAGCGCTGACCTTCCCATGATCATTGACGGTTGACCACCGGATTCGGTGGTCAACCGTCAATGATCATGGGGCACTGCGGGGAGACGTACGACGACGGCCAGGCCCGCGCCGCCGCTATCGTTGTGCATCCCCGCCTCCAGCCGAAGCTCTCCGCCGGCCGCCTCCACGAGCTCGGCGCAAATCGCGAGTCCAAGCCCGGTACCCACGGTGTTCTGATGCTTCGGCGCTCTCCAGAAGCGGCCGAGCGCCGCGGCTCGTTCCTCCGGGTCGAGTCCGGTGCCGTCGTCGCTCACTCGCAACTCCACGACCTCGGCGGCGGTCGCGCTCATGTGCACGGTACTGCCGTCTGAGAGGCGGAGGGCGTTGCTGACCAGCTCGTCGAGCACGCTGCCCAAACCGCCCGGCGGTTCGAGCAAGACCATCCCCGTCGGGACCTCGATCTGGATGTCGAGACCGGCCGAGTCGGCCAGCGCGCGCCAGCGCTCAACGCGGGTCTCGAGTACCAGATCGAGTTCAACCGGTTCCGCCCGGCGAAAGCTCTCCAGCCTGGTCGCGGCCAGCAACGCGTTGAGCATCCGGTTCATGCCCTTCGCCTCGTCAATGGCGATGGAGTGCGCATCCAGCGCGGCGTCGCCGCGCAAGAACGGCCGCAGGTTCTCGACCGCCAGCCGCAAGCTGGTCAGCGGGTTGCGCAGCTGGTGCGACGCGTCGGAGACGAAGGCACGCTGCCGGTGCGCGGAACGCTCCACGGCTTCGATCATCGAATTGAACGAGACTGCCAGCCGGCGCAGTTCGGGCGGGCCGTCGCTGACGTTGGCGCGCGCCGACAGGTCGCCGTCCGCGATGGCTGCCGTCGCCTCGTCGAGCTCCCGGACCGGACGCAGCACCCAGCGTGAGACCGGCCAGGCCACCGCCAGCAGCAATACCGTCGGGATGACGCCCAGCAGCGCCAGCCGTCCCCACCGCGAGAGCACCGTCGCCCCGAGCCCGTCGATCGACCAGACCGTGACGATGACACCCACCACCTCGCTGTCCCTGCCCACGGGCTCGGCCAGCACAAGCGGCCCGTCGGACCAGGGCCAGAGCACAGTGGGCGGCTCGGGGCGGTAGCCGGCGAGCGCCTGAATCAGGACCCCCTGCACCTCCGGCGTACCCACCCAGGGTGGGGAGGCACCGGAATCCGAGCTGAGCACCACCTCGCCGCCGGGATCGAGCAGTGCCACGGGGGTCTGGTAGAGCTCGCCATAACGTTCCAGTTCCATCTGCAGCGCTTCGACCCGGCCGGTGGACAGGGCCGTCTCCGCCAGGGAGGCGAAGCGGCCGACGTCGTTCAGCCGATCGACGTACATGTCCTGGGTCTCCCCCTGCGCGACCGTCGTCGCCAGCGGCACCCCGAGCGCACCAGCCAGCAAGATCGCCAACGGGATCAGGACGATGAGCAGCCGGCGCAGCATGTCTCCCCGCTACTCCGGCTCGCCGGCCAGGCGGTAGCCGACGCCGCGTACCGTGCTGATCAGTACGGCGGTGCCGAGCTTCCCGCGCAAGGCCGCGATGTGCGTATCCAGGGTGCGCGACGACGCCTCCCAGGTAGCGGCCCACACCTGATCGAGAATCTTCTCCCGCGTCACTACCGCCGGAGCATGCGCGGCGAGAAGGGCGAGCACATCGAATTCCTTACGGGTCAGGACCAGCTGGGTCTCCCCCCAGCGTCGCTTCGCGGGCAGCGATGTTGATCGACAACGGACCGATGTCCAGCGATGGCGGGCCGTCACCCGCGGCCGACCGGGCGACCCGGGTGCGGCGCAGCACAGCGTCGATCCGGGCCAGCAACTCGGCGATACCGAAAGGCTTCACCACGTAGTCGTCCGCGCCGGTGCGCAGGCCGCGCACACGTTCGTATTCCTCAGCCCGTGCTGTGACCGCGATGACCGCCGTTTCGGGGCGTTCCCGCAGCGCACGCAGCACATCGATGCCATCGGCATCAGGCAACCCGAGATCGAGCAGCACGAGGTCGGCCGGCGGCGAGCTGAGCGCCGCGGCTGCCGTCGAGACCCGGGTCACGTCGAATGACGCGTTGCGTAGCGCGGTGACCAGTCCCCGCGCCACGCGGTCGTCGTCCTCGACCACCAGGATCCGCATGAGCAGTCATCGTATGGCCGCGCCGGACGGCGTCGTACCCGGGCCGAGCGTGAGCGGCACCGCGACGGGCACGGCGAACGCATCCCGGCACGGCATCGGGCCGGGACACTAGACTCGAAACCCATGAGACTGACGAAGTACGAGCACTCCTGTGTCCTCATCGAGGACGGTGACGCTCGCGTCTTGATCGACCCGGGCAACTTCTCCAGCGGCTTCGAATCCCTGACCGGTCTGAGTGCCGTGCTGATCACCCACCAGCACCCCGACCACGTCGATCTCGAACGTCTGCCCAACCTGCTCGCGAAGAACCCGGACGCACAGGTTTACACCGACACCGGCACCGCGGAGGTGCTGGCTGGGGCGGGCATCGAAGCCACTGCCGTGCGAGCCGGCGACCACCTTGATCTGGGTGTGGGTGTGGACGTGCACGGCGAGCAGCATGCCGTCATCCACCCCGAGATTCCGATCGTGCCCAACGTCGGTTACCTGGTTGGCGGGCGTTTCTTCCATCCCGGCGACTCGTTCACGCCGCCGGAGGTAGAAATCGAGATCCTCGGCATGCCGACGTCGGCTCCGTGGCAGAAACTCTCCGAGGCCATCGACTTCTTGCGCGCCGTGCAGCCCAGTACCGCCGTCCCGATTCACGAGGCCCTGCTCGCCCGGCCTCAGATGTACTACGGCCATTTCCAGCGACTCGGCCCCGATGGCATGGAACTGCGCACCGTCGAGCCCGGAGACACGGTCAAGCTTTGACTTACGACGACGGCTCTCCCCGTCCACGCCGCCCGATACTCAGCGGCGGCCTTCCTGATATGCCGGGCGATCCCGACCCAGCCGACCGGATCGCGCTCGCGCATGCGACGGCCGCTGCAGTGCTGCACGCCGGCCGATCCGACGACGCCGCGTCCGGCACGACGGAGCGGCTGGTCAACCTGGCCGACCGGATCGGCCTGGACGAACTCGCCGAACTGTGGCGGGAATCCGGGCCGGGCACGTTGCCGGGCACGTTGTGGTCGCTGTATTTGCTCCGCAGCTGGGTTCATCGCAACGGCGAGGAGATCTCCCGGCTCTTCACCGCCGGGCACCGGTACGCCGAGGTCTCTTCCGCCGTGGCCGGCCTGCCTGAACCGCCTGGGCCGCGCGAGGTAGCGCACCTGGGCGACGCCATCTTGACCAGGGCCTTCGACGGCGACTTCGCCATCGCGCTGGAACGGGCCGCGGCATTCTGCCGGGTCGTCGCCACCGGGCGAGCCCACCTCGCCGACGATGCTCAGCACGACGAGGGCCAGCGCCAGACCCGGCTGGCGCGTGGCAACCAGCGTATGGCCGAGGAACTCGAACAGGCCGCGCATCTATGGCGCAAGAACGAACTCCACTGACCCTCCTTCAAATGATCATGTTCGGTGGGTTTTCTCGTACCTCAACAGGACTCCAGCCATGGTGACGCCCGAGAAGTCCTAGGGATATGGACCCGCGGCCGCTGTCGAGAACCCGGCGGAGTCCCACCACGCGCATGGAGCGGGCACTGACGATTTCGGAATAGATGCCGTGGTCGGGTAGTTTCGAATACGGCGACAGCCTTCGGGCCCTCGCTGGGCGTCGGGCCGCGGTAACCCCGGGTCCCACTTAACAGCCGCTACGAGCGGCCTTTGCGCCGAGAGGCGTTCCCGGCCCGACGTCCGTAACACCCCACTTCACACCGGCCACCTCGGCAGGGCGTCAGGCCCAGCCCAGCTCGTGCAGGCGATCGTCGTCGATGCCGAAATGGTGAGCTATCTCATGAACGACGGTGATCAGCACCTCTTCGACCACGTCGTCATACGTCTCACAAACGCTCAGGATCGGCCCGCGAAACAGCCTGATGGTGTCCGGCAGCACGCCGCCATAGTCGCCGCGTTCGGTGAGCGGAGTCCCCTCGTAGAGCCCTAGCAGGCCCGGCGAATCATCAGGAGCGTCGTCCTCGACCAAGATCACGACGTTGTCCATGACCTCGACCAGTTCCGGCGGAATACCGTCCAGTGCATCCGCCACCAACGCCTCGAACTGAGCTTCGGTCACCTCGAGCACGCGGCCAATTCACCCCCACCGGGTATCCGGACGCCGCAGCATGACACTTCGGCAGGTTCCCGACCTGCAGTGATGTGAAGCGGCGATTGATGTGTTACCAACGTTACCGTGGGAGTGTCCACCGAAGAGCCGACGCATTCGCCCCTGGAGCGGCGCTCCTGGACCCGTCGCGCCCGAGATCTGCGGTCCAGGCTCGAGCCACACTGGCGGCAGCCGCCGCTACCGCCGAGGTTACGGCGATTCATCCCGATCCTGGCGACCATCTTTCTCGCATTCGGCGGGGCCTGGGTGGCACTGGCCCTCGCCGGGACTTCGCAGGGCCTCGTAGGGCCGCTCGTCGTGGACGCCTCGGTACAGCCCTCGCTGGCCGGGGAATCCGTCGTCCGAGTCGACCCGATCGGCACGCTGGTCGTCGATTCTCACCGGGCCCCCATCTCCGTGCATGTAAGCGTCCGCGCGGTCCATGAGCAGGGCATTCAAGACATCGTTGACGACCCCATGTCGCTCGTTGAACTCGACGATCGACTCGTTGCCGACCTGCAAAGGGTGATCATCGATGCGGGCATCCGGGCTGCCGTCGTCGGCGTGATCGGAGCTGCGCTCGCCGCCGGCCTGGTGTTGCGGTCGGTAAGGCGGGCCTTGCTGGCTGCCGCGATCGCCGTCGCCGGAATCGGCGGCTCTTACGGGCTCGCCGCTCTCACCTTCAACGCCGAGGCGGTCCGCACGCCGACCTACACCGGCTTGTTCGAAGCAGCGCCGCAGCTCGTCGGCAACGCCGAGGAGATCGCCGCCAATTTCGATGTCTACGCCGAGCAGCTCGCCGGCATCGTGACCAACGTCGGCGCTCTCTACGACGCAACTGTGTCATTGCCCACATTCACCCCCGCCGACGAGGCCATCCGGGTTCTCCACGTTGCCGACTTGCACCTCAACCCGGCGGCCTGGGGAATCATCGATTCGGTCGCCCAGCAGTACGACGTCGACGTGATCGTCGACGCCGGCGACATCGCCGACCACGGCACGCCCCTCGAGAACAACTACGTGCGTCCGATCGGCACCCTCGGGCGGCCCTACGTATTCGTGAAAGGGAACCACGACTCCGTGGCCACCGTCGCTGCCATCGAGGCCCAACCCAACTCGATCGTGCTGGATTACGAACCGGTTGAAGTTGCCGGCATCCGCTTCTTCGGGGCTCCCGACCCTCGCTTCACCCCAGATCAGACGACCAGGGGGACGGCCGGCGAAGACATCCTCCGGGGCACGCAGGAGCTAGCTGAGGCAGCCCGGGAACTGGACCCGATGCCGGACATCCTCGTCTACCACGACCCTTCCCACGCCCAGCTTCTGGACGGCACGGCACCTCTAGTGCTGGCCGGGCATGGGCATCGCCGCGACACGTACGTGATGGACGAGGGCACGCGGGTCATGATGCAGGGTTCCACCGGGGGCGCCGGGCTCCGCGCCCTGCAAGGCGAGGAGCCCACCCCGGTGATGCTCAGCGTGCTGTATCTCGATCCGGAGACGAAACGGCTCATCGCATGGGACGACATCACACTGGGCGGCCTAGGGCTGACAACCGCTCAGATCGAGCGCCATCAAGCCGCCCACGAAGAGGGTGGCGCGGCCGAGACCCCCGCCCCAACTCCCGGTTTGGAAAACTGAGGCTCGACGTCCTATGCTTCATGAGTCCCCGACGGCGACGAGCCAAGGGCCAAACCGTCAATGGGAACCAGTCCCCATCGTCTAGCGGCCTAGGACTCCGCCCTTTCAAGGCGGCAACGCGGGTTCGAATCCCGTTGGGGATGCTGGGAGTTCGGCGCAGTATGCATATACTGTGGCGGGCAGTAAGAACAAAGCAAGGTCCTGTGGAGCAGTCTGGAGTGCTCGCCGCCCTGTCAAGGCGGAGGTCGCGGGTTCAAGTCCCGTCAGGACCGCCAGCATCATCGCAGGTCACGGCCATTTTGGCCGTGACCTTTTTCATGCCCGGGCCTCGTTCGCCCTTACGAGCCGGACTCGCCTCGCTGCCTCGTCCAAGGCATGCGGCATGACAGCCATCAAGATGGCCCGATCGTCGGTGACTACGCCGTGGGGCCGAACGTCCTCTCGTGCGTGATCAAAACGGCCGCTCGCTCCTATCGACGGGCGGTGTTACTCCTCCCAGCCTTGGGTGTGCGGGTCCCAAGAGCCTGTGGCGGTGTCGGCGAGTAGTGGGTCAAGGAAGGGCTGGACTGCGATCAGCGCTGTCTCAAGATCGACTGCGTCGAAACCGATTGTTCGGCGAGCCTCGGCGCTATAGCCGCGTTTCCAAAGCGCACCGTCGGGAACGTCGAACGTAGCTGGCAGCGGGAGGTCTCGCCGGGCAGCTTCGTTCACCAGAGCCCGTCGCTGGATATCAGCTTCCACGGTCGCGCGGCGAGTGATTGCCACGAGGTCAACGAGATCCTTGTATCGGGTCGACGGCCTGCCATTGTGTCGCTCAAGGATCGCGCACACCTTGTCAGCAATGTGATCCACCAGAGGGTAGGCCATCCACATCGCTTTCTTACGGTCGACGATATGGGCATCGGTCAAGGGCGGCACCGGTTCCGGTGAGCCGGTCATCACAACGCCGTCGGCAACGATGTCGATCTGGAACGCAGCCCACAGCTTCGCGCCGATGAACGACTGGACCTTGACCCGGGCCCCCTGAGCCCCATTGGCCGTGATCTTCAAGGCGGCACCAACCTCAAAGCGCATCCAATCGCCGATGTCGGCCGCAGCGGCCTCACGGACCTGACGCTCGACGTCGGTGATCGCTCCCGCACGGTAAACGTCGATGTCGACAGTGTGACGAACGGAGAGCCTCCGAGCGAGCAAGGCAGTTGCGCCTTTGATCACCCAAGCATCGTCGACACGATAAAGCCGCTCAACGAGTTGATCATAGGCATACTGACGCTGAAGGTCACCCAGCCGCCACGAGCTTGCAGCCGCCTCGACCTTGAGCTTGTCAGTAACCGCGCGCCTGGCCGCTTCAGGGGTCTTGTAGCGCTGCTCATCGCTGGTCACGTGGTGGCACCTCCTACGCTGCCGTCAGTGGCATCGGAAACGACTTGTTCCAGCCACGTCTCGCGTTCTGGGTCTGCGGTGAGGTCAAGGAGCCAACGAAACAGACCAACGCCGTCACCGCGGCGCAGACCATGCGCAGCCGCGTGCGGAGCAACCGTGCGGGCGACAACGCCGGGATAGTCGTAACCCGCACGCAGAGCATCGGCGACAAGCTCGCCGACAGCTCCAGGATCCTCTTTCTCCGCGAGAAGGTCAGCCGCGATCCGATGGGGCCGCGTGACCGGAAGTCCGCCTACATTCTGCCAATCGCTGTCAGAGAGCACCCGGCGATGAAGCCGTACGTCGTCGCGACGAGTCTGTCTACGGACAGGGAGCGTGAACTCATGGACATCGGCCGGGAGAAGGCCGAGACCGTAGAGCGCAGCCGCAGAACGATGAGAAACGACGCCTTGCTCCCGAGTACGTTCCCATGCTGGGATTGAAGGGCTGAGCTGCAGCCATGCGGCCCGAAGCTCAGAGTGCTCAGGCTCACCAGCACCACGTATTCGGTACACGCTGTGAGCCACGCGCTCAACAGAGCCCGAGCGGACCTGCCGAACAAGCGTTGACCACGCAACGCCGGCGTTCTCGACCTGCCGCTTGGTCACCAGACCCCACTGCTCTTCCGCAATGGACAGCACCGTAGGCCACGAAGCCGAGCTAGACATGTGCTTCACTCTATAGCGAATCCGCCATATTTCGCAGTCGAGACACTCTGCGTCCATGCGTTCTCGTGTGATTCCGCTATATATTGCAGTAGTGCAACGAGGTTAGTTGCCGGCCCAGGGGCCAACACCTGCCTCGGCACGCCGGTTCGCACATGGTCGCCCCGCCGTGTGCTCCATCGACCACCACACCCACGTTCCTGACCAACAACATCGCCTGTTCGAGCGTCGCGCGAGAGCGTCGAGATGGTCCACGAGGGCTTCGAGGTCGCCGTCGAATGGACCGGCGCAACTGTCAAGAGTCATGGACGCCTTGGCGTGGCCAAGCATGCGCTGAACCGCCTTGACGTTGCCGCCTGCGCTGACGGCGAGACTCGCGGCGGTGTGACGGCGTTCGCGCGGGTGGAATCCCTTCGGAACGCCGCCATCTCGGACGGCGCGGTCGAACCAAGGCCGCCACGCTCCAACAACCAGCAGTACCGCGCCTGGTGGCGAGGTGAAGACCGGGTCGTCCGTGCCTTTCTCCACGATCACACCATCCGAGACAAGCCAGAGGCCGGCCCGATCCCAACGATCATGCCGAACGGGTGTAGCCGGAATCGACACCAACCGTCTGGAGTTGCTGCAGATAACCTCTGACGCGTAGCACCGGCAAACGAGACGGAAGAGTCGAAACGATGGCCTATTTCAAGCGGACCGGCGAGTCGACCTTCCAGGCGACCGACCACGTCGGCGGGGCGTGGGACCCCGAGTTCCAGCACATAGCACCCGCCTTCGGCCTGCTAGCCCATGCCGTGGAACTCGACCGTGATCGCCGACGCGGCGACGACCTGGTGATCGGCAGGCTTTCCTACGACATCCTCGGCACCATCCCCATCGACGTCGTCGACATCACGGTCAGGGTCGTCCGGCCCGGCCGGACCATAGAACTCGTCGAGGCGGCCCTCGCTCATGACGGGCGCGACGCCGTTTTGCTGCGGGCCTGGCTTATGCGACCGGGAGACACCGCCGGTATCGAGGGGTCGGCGTTTCCAGCAATCCCACCGCCGGACGCCATGCCGGTGTGGGATCCGTTGACGGTGTGGCAGGGCGGCTTCATTGCCTCCACAGACGTGCGCCGCATCGAGTCGACCCCAGGGCGCGCCGCGTACTGGGTACGGACTCCGCTCGCGCTCATCCACGGCGAGGACGTCAGCCCGCTGGCCAGCGCCGCCGGACTCTTCGACGCCGCCAACGGCATGGCCGTGCGAGTCTCGCCGAACGACGTGGCCTTCCCCAACCTCGACCTCACCGCGCACTTGTTCACCCAGCCCCGCGGCGAATGGATCGGTTTCGACACCACCGTATCCTTCGGACCTACTGGCCTGGGTTTGACCAGCAGCGTCGTCTACGACATCCGGGGGCCGGTCGGTACCGTTTCGCAGATCCTCACCGTGCGCCCGAACTGACGACACCGGGCGCCCCTCACTTGCCGCGGTTGAAACGGATCACCGCCAGTGGGATCGACACCACAAGGATGCCGAGCACCCACAGCAGCGATCGTGTGATGTAGAAGCCGGCGGAGTGGTCCAGCAACGCCTCGCCAGCAGGGCCGAGCGTCAGCGCCCGGACGGCGTCGATCATCACCGTCAGCGGCTGGTGCTCCGCGAACGGCTGGAGCACCCCGGGCAGCGATTCGACGCGGACGTAGGCGCTCGAGACGAACGAGAGGGGGAACACCATGAAAGACAGCCCCTGCGCGCCCTTGGCCGTGCCTGCGAACAGTCCAAGGACGATGAACAGCCAGATGAACGCGAATCCGATGACGACGAGCAGCCCGACAGCGAGGAGCGCGTCGGTGAGGGGGCCGTGGATCCGGAAGCCCACTACGACGCCGATCACGATGCCGGCGAACAGGCTCCAGACAAGCACGCCCGTATCCGCGACGGCCCGGCCGGCCAGGAACGACAGGCGTGAGATCGGCAACGACCGCACGCGGTCGACGAATCCCTCTTCGAGGTCCGCGGCGACCGCTGCGGCAGTGCCCATGCCTGTGAACAGAACGGCGGCGGTGAGGAAGCCGGGCACGAGGAAGTCGACGTAAGAGACGCCCGGGATGTCGATCTCGCCGCCGAACACATACAGGAAGATCAGCATGAACATCGCCGTTGTGGCGGTCCCGGCGATCACCTCTTGCGGCGTCCGGAAGAACCGAGTCAGCGCGCGGCGGGTGATGACGAGGGTGCTGGTAAAAAGGCCGGCAGATGGTGCATCCGGACGGGCCGCGTCGTAAGTGGTTGCGGTGGTACTCATCGGGGATGCTCTCCTGGGGTCGAAGTGGCACCGGTTGAGACAGCAACGCTCTGCCCGGTCAGGGCGAGGAACACCTCGTCGAGCGTCGGGCTGCGCAGAGCGATGTCGTCGAGAATGACCTCGGCCGCCTCGATCGCATGAACAGCCGCGACGAGCCGGTCGGCCCCGTGGTCGACGGGAACGCTCACTCGATGAGTCGAGGCCTCGACCTGTACGTCGCCGTCGTCGAGTTGACTCAGCACCTCGGCGAGACGAGGCAAGTCGGCACGGTGACGGACGTGCGCGTCGATCACGCTGCCACCCACGCGACGCTTGAGCTCGGCAGGTGTGCCGGCGGCGACGACGCGACCCCGGTCGATGATCACGATCAGATCGGCGAGGTGGTCGGCTTCATCTAGATACTGGGTCGTCAGCAGCACATCCGTGCCACTGGCAACGAGTTCACGGGTCGCTTCCCACAATTCGATGCGGCTACGTGGATCGAGCCCGGTCGTCGGTTCGTCGAGCAGGAGCAGCCGCGGCTGTCCGACAAGGCTGGCGCCGAGGTCCAGCCGGCGCCTCATCCCACCGGAATAGGTCCGCACCCGCCGGTCGCCCGCATCCGTCAGGCCGAGTTGCTCCAGCAGCCGGTCCGCGCTGCGCCGAGCCGACCGGCGGTCCTGCCCGTACAGGCGTGCCACCATCTGCAGGTTCTCTCGACCCGTCATCGCCGGCTCCACCGCGGCATATTGGCCGGCCAGGCCGATCGCTCGCCGTACCCGACCCGGGTCGCGGGCGACATCGACGCCAGCGACCCGTAGCCGGCCACTGTCGAGGCGAAGCAGCGTGGCTACAGCACGCACGAACGTGGTTTTGCCCGCGCCGTTGGGGCCGAGCACGGCCGTCACCTGACCGGCCGGGGCGACGAGGTCGAGCCCGCCGAGCGCGGTCGTCTCTCCATAACGTTTGGTGAGGCCTTCGGCCTCGATCATCGCAGTCATCACAGTCCTTGGGTGAGAGCTGGGCATGGCAACCGGCCGGCGCACATCGCCCTGATCAGCCCGTGCCGCCGACGCGTTGCCTGCTCTTCCGTCCGAGCAACACTCCGCCAACGAGAATATTCAAGCTTGAATATACAGTCAAGCTTGAATATCCCGTTGCCTCGAACTGGCAGCTGTTCGCGGACTACTGAGCCGGCTTCGGGCGGGCCCGGATGTGGATACGTTCCCCTTGGGCGCCGAACAAGCTGAGCACCTCGACGGGGCCGGCGCCGGTGGAACCGAACCAGTGGGGTGTGTGGGTATCGAACTCCGCAACCTCACCGGGACCAAGGGTGAGGTCGTGCTCGGCGAGGATGACGCGGAGCCTGCCACTGAGGACATACAGCCATTCGTACCCAGCGTGCGTACGCAGGTAGGGATCACTCTCACTGGCGGGAATAGTCACCTTGTACGCCTGCGGCTCACTGTGATGGCGCGACAGCGGCACGAACACGCGCCCCTCGGCCCTACTGGATCGCAACGGCACACGCGGATCTTGAACCCGCGGCGGGGCAACGATCTCGTCCAGCGGCACCGCCAGCACGGCCGCGATGGGTAGCAGCAGGTCGAGACTGGGCTTGCGCTGGCCGCGCTCCAGCCGGGAGATCGTACTCTTCGAGATACCGGTCTGGGCGCTCAGATCGGCCAGCGAGATGTTCTTCTTCGCACGGATACGCTGCAGCCGGGCCCCGATCTTCTCCAAGCTAGCGGCGATCGCGGGCGTTGCACTCACAGACCCATGCAAACAGAATCGTCCCTGTTTTGGCAACGAATTTCCCGAATACCGCGACATGAGTGACACGGTGATCGCGGAGGTTGAGCCATATGGACAAGACAGCGCAGGACTTGCTGATCAGCAGCCGCAGTCGGGAACGTGCCGCGTTCGGGGCGTTGATCATCGTGCAAGCAACCCTGATCTTCACGATCGCGCTGATCACCGTGCCGCTTCCCCAGATAGGGCGGGAGTTCGATCTGACATCCGCGGAACTGCTGCTGGCGCTGGCCGCGTATGGGCTACCGTTCAGCGGCCTGCTGCTGTTCGGGGGTCGCCTTGCCGATCGATACGGCGGAAGGCACATGTTCACCGTCGGACTTCTCATCTTCGGCTTGGCGTCAGCGATCGCATCGTTGTCGCCCAGCTTTGAAGTCCTCGTCGCCATGAGATTCGCTCAGGGCGTTGGCGGCGCTTTAACGGCGCCGGCCGCTATGGCGGTGCTGCGTTCGCTGTTCCCCGAGCCAGCCGCCTTTGGCCGGGCGATGGCCACCTGGGGCGGGGTATCCGTCCTCGGCGCCGTGATGGGCTTCGTCGTATCAGGAATCGCGACAAACTGGATCTCGTGGCGATGGATGTTCGCCGTCCCCCTGATCGTCGCGCTCATCGGCCTGACGAGCGCGCGCAGCTTGTTGCCGGCCGGCGCGAGTGATCGTGCCGCGCGGCCGGCATTGGACCCGCTGGGCGCCATCCTGGCCACCGTTGGCATTTCGTTGACAAGTCTGGCCCTGATCTTCACCGGCGATCATGCATGGTCGTCGAACACGGTGCGATTTCCGCTTGGGCTTGGCCTCATCCTGCTCGCCATCTTCGTCGTCGTTTTGAGCGTCACGTGCGCGATCCGCTCCTGCCGCCGGGATTCCTAGGTCAGCCACAGCGTTTGTCGGGCCTGACCGGCATGTTCCTCGCCGCAGCAGGCTCAGGAGTCGTCAACTTCGTGCTGGCTATCTATCTGCAACAGGTCCTGGACTGGTCCCCCTTGATGACGGCGATCTCCTTCCTGCCGTTCGCGATCGCGCTGATCGGCGTCGGCCAGGTCGCCGCTCGAATCATCGCAAGGTTCGGCCCCATCGCTGTCACGGCCGCAGGCCTGCTGACCGCTGCGGCGGGGTTGGGGCTGCTCGTCAGGATTGACCACGACACGACCTACGCGTTGGGACTAGTTCCGGGCCTTGTCCTCGTCGCCATCGGCATTGCACTCGCGTTCTCCGGCTCGGCGGTGCTTTCGACCGCCGATGTCCCCCAGCGCCAGGCTGGACTGGCCGGTGGCGTCATGAACACCGCGATGGAGCTGGGCCCGACCGTTGGCCTCGCCGCACTCATGGCCGTGGCCGCAAGCCAAGTGGACCCCGTCGCGGGATACGGCTGGGCGTTCGGCACGGCGGCCGTCGCCTTCGTCGGCGCGGCTTTGCTCATGCTGCTGCCGACCAAGACGCGCCGAGATAGAACACAGGGAGGGGAGCCAGCAGACACAGAAATCCGGCACCGTCAGCCATGACACCATGGTTCGCGACGCCGCCCTGCCAACAGCTCCGCGCCGGGTGCCGGCCGTCAACTGGGAGCCAGGTCCATCCGGAGAAACTCGGTAATACGGAGCAGCCTCGGCGGACGTGCCGCGTCATCAGGCAGGGCGCGCGACGCCTCGGCCTCCCCGACAAGGCGAGGGGCGACGAGCTCCACCTCCCGCCCGGCGACCAGGAGCCGCGCACCGTCGGCCGCCAGCACGTTCCGCACCCAATCCGAGCCCGCCCCATACACCAGCACGAACATGTACCCGCCGTCGATCGGATGTGCATCGAGCGGCGTACGGTACGTCGCTCCAGATGTACGACCGACGTGCGTCAGCACCGGCCATCGCCCGCTCGCGATCGCCCGTGGGTTGAACACCCGCTTGTTCACGTGCCCCCACCACTTCGGCATCGGCATGGCGCTCCCTCCATCTCCTTTGCGCCGGTGTGATGCCCTTAAGCCCAACACGCATTTCGCGCCGCCTATGCACCGGCCGACTTACACCTGTAAGAATGGCCTTACGCCCGTAAGATTGTCAAGAGACTTCCGTTGTGCCTGGCCGGGTAGCGTGACCTTCCGATCCGCTCGACTCTCCACCTGGGCCCGTGTCCAGGCGCAGCAGCCGGTTCCGATACCGACAGGCAAAGGACGCTAGGCCCCTCTCCGCCGACATGGCATCATCGGGGGTGTGACCAGCGATCCTGCTACCGAGCAGCGTCTGCGCGACCTCGCGCGACTGCGCCGCGTTCGCGACCGGATCGACCGGGAGTACGCACAGCCGCTGGACGTCGAGGCGCTCGCCCGTGGCGTGAACATGTCGGCAGGGCATCTCAGCCGTCAGTTCCGGGCAGCGTACGGCGAGTCGCCGTACAGCTACCTCATGACACGGCGGATCGAGCGTGCGATGGCGCTGCTACGGCGCGGCGACCTCAGCGTCACCGAGATCTGTTTCAGCGTCGGTTGCTCGTCGCTGGGGACCTTCAGCACGCGTTTCACCGAATTGGTCGGCATGCCGCCTAGTGCCTACCGGCGCCAGTCGGTGAGCGCGACAGCGGGAATTCCGCCGTGCATCGCCAAACAAGTCACCAGGCCGATCAGGAATCGAGAAGCGCTCACCTCCAGCCGCAGCTAGCGTGACTGGCATGGACATCATCATCAACGCGAGTTTCCTGCCGCATGACGACCCGGACGCCTCGATGGCGTTCTACCGCGACGCACTCGGCTTCGAGGTCCGCAAGGACGTCGGATACGAAGGGATGCGCTGGATCACCGTCGGTCCGCCCGGCCGGCCAGAGATGAACATCGTGCTGACGCCGCCGGCCGCCGATTCCGGCATCACCGACGACGAGCGCCGCACGATCGCCGAAATGATGGCCAAGGGCACGTATGCCGGCATCATGCTGGCCACCTCCGATGTCGACGGCGTCTTCGATCGAGTACAGGCCAGCGGTGCCGAGGTCATGCAAGAGCCCACCGACCAGCCCTGGGGCGCTCGCGACTGCGCGTTCCGTGACCCCGCCGGCAACACGGTCCGCATCCAGCAACTGACCTGAGCCGGCTGAGCCCGCGAAGTCGGCTCTGAATGACAGACCGAGCCGAGAGCCACCAAAAGACGAGCGACCCTAAGATGACCCCATGGTCGAGGTCAAAGGTCTCAGGGGCGAGTCGCTGTTCTTCGACGGAGCGACACTGTGCAAGTTCCGCCACAACGGCAATGACGAGGCGGCACGTAACCCTGTCTCGACGTACCGCGAAGTGCAGGTCAAACACAAGCCGGGAAAGCGCGGGAAAGAAGGTAGGTACGACGTCATCGTTGCGATGTCGTCATTGATGTCTCTATCGATTCCCGAGTCCGAGAAGCCGGCACTCGACGAACTCATCGGCGCGCTCCGAGCGTCGCGCACGGAGTGAGCAACCACGATGAGCCGCCTGCTGCAGCGGTGGCCAAGGAGACACATATGAGCACGCATTCGCCGCACATTGCCGATAGCCACGATCGGATACGTGTACTGGGCGCACGCGAGAACAACCTCCGGGACGTGAGCGTCGAGATTCCGAAACGCCGGCTGACGGTGTTCACCGGCGTCTCGGGCTCCGGCAAGAGCTCGCTGGCATTCGACACGATCGCCGCGGAATCGCAGCGGATGATCAACGAGACCTACAGCGCCTTCCTGCAGGGCTTCATGCCGACTCTCGCCCGGCCAGAGGTCGACTTCCTCGACGGGTTGACCACCGCGATCATCGTCGACCAGGAGCGGATGGCCGCCAATATCCGCTCCACCGTCGGCACCGTAACCGACGCCAACGCCATCCTTCGGGTCCTGTTCAGCAAGCTGGGTGAACCATACATCGGTCCTCCTACCGCCTTCGCGTTCAACGTCCCAGCGCGTAAGGCTAGCGGGGTGATGACGAGCGCCACCGGTGAGAAGACCATCGTGCGCGACGCCATCTACCACGGCGGTATGTGCCCGAACTGCGAAGGTCGAGGCCAGGTCTCCGACCTCGACGTGTCACAACTCCTCGACCAGACCAAATCACTCAACGAGGGCGCGATCCTCATCCCGGGGTACAAGGCCGGCGGGTGGTCGGTGCGGTTCTACACGGAGTCGGGGTACTTCGACCCGGACAAGCCGATCCGCGATTACACCGAGACCGAGCTGCACGACCTGCTGTACCGCGAGGCCGCGAAGATCAAGATCGGCGGCACCAACATGACGTACCAGGGCCTGGTGCCGCAGGTGCAGAAATCATTCCTCTCCAAGGACAGGGAGGCGATGCAACCTCACGTCCGGGCGTTCGTGGATCGGGCCGTTACCTTCAAGGACTGCCCCGACTGCGGCGGCACCCGCCTCAGTGAGTCGGCTCGGTCCTCGAAGATCAACGGGCTGACTATCGCCGACGTGGGGGCCATGCAGATCAACGACCTGGCCGAGTGGGTGCGCAGCCTCGAAGAGCCATCGGTGGCGCCGCTGCTGAGGTCGCTGGGCGGCCTTCTCGACTCGTTTGTGGAACTCGGGCTCGGCTATCTCAGTCTCGAGCGCCCCTCGGGCACCCTCTCAGGCGGTGAGGCGCAGCGCATCAAGCTGCTCAAGCACCTCGGCTCCGCGCTGACCGATGTCACCTACGTGTTCGACGAGCCGACCATCGGGTTGCACCCGCACGACATCCAGCAGATGAACGACCTGCTGCGACGGCTCCGTGACAAGGGCAACACGGTGCTGGTGGTCGAGCACAAGCCGGAGACGATCGCGATCGCCGACCACGTCGTCGATCTCGGACCCGGCGCCGGCACCGAAGGCGGCGTCATCTGCTACGAAGGCACCGTGGAGGGGCTCCGCAAGACCGATACGGTGACCGGCCGGCACCTGGACGACCGAGCCTCTCTGAAGGCGAAGCCGCGCAAGCCCGGCGGAGCGATCGAGGTACGCGGAGCGGACCTCCACAATCTCCAGAACGTCGACGTCGACATCCCACTCGGCGTGCTGGTTGTCGTCACGGGCGTGGCGGGCTCGGGCAAGAGTTCCCTGATCCACGGATCGGTGTCCGGGCGCGACGGCATCGTCACCATCGACCAGAGCGCCATCAAGGGCTCGCGGCGTAGCAACCCGGCTACATACACCGGGATGCTCGAACCGATCCGGAAGGCCTTCGCCAAGGCCAACGGCGTGAAGCCCGCGCTGTTCAGCGCCAACTCCGAGGGCGCGTGCCCAACGTGCAACGGAAACGGCGTCGTCTACACCGAACTCGGGTTCATGGAGACGGTTTCCACGCCGTGCGAAGACTGCGGCGGCAAGCGGTTCGAACCCTCGGTGCTGGAGTACAAACTCGGCGGCAAGGACATCAGCCAAGTGCTCACCATGTCCGTCGCCGAGGCCGAGGCGTTCTTCGGCTCGGGCGAGTCGCGTACCCCGGCGGCACATAAGGTCCTCGACCGGCTCGCCAGTGTCGGGCTCGGCTACCTCACGCTCGGACAGCCGCTCACGACGCTGTCCGGTGGTGAGCGGCAGCGACTCAAACTGGCTGTCCAGATGGGCGAGAACGGAAATGTCTACATCCTCGATGAGCCGACCAACGGCCTCCATCTCGCCGACGTCGAGCAGCTGCTCGGCCTGCTGGACCGGCTCGTCGACTCCGGCAAGTCAGTCATCGTCATCGAACACCACCAGGCTGTCATGGCACACGCCGACTGGATCATCGACCTCGGCCCGGGTGCGGGTCACGACGGCGGCCGGATCGTATTCGAGGGCACACCAGCCGACCTCGTCGCCGCGCAGACCACTCTCACCGGTGAGCACCTCGCGGCCTACGTCGGCACCTGACGCGGGGACGTGGCGTGCGCCGGCCGTTGTCGCTGCCGTGCATGCCTAGGTCGGCAGCAGGACTCCTTCGATGTCACACCCGGGCGGACTGTCTCGTCTCAGTTCCAGAGACGGGTTCCGAAGATCAGAAGGTGATGGTTCATGCGGATCTTCGTGGCAGGCGGGTCCGGAACACTGGGGCGGCGGCTAGTGCCGTTACTCGTCGCACGAGGCCACCAGGTGACGGCTACGACGACGAGCCCCGGCAAGCTGGACTTGCTGCGGCAGATGGGCGCCCACGCGGTCGTCATGAACGGCTTGGACGCGATGTCGGTTGGCGAGACGGTGGCGTCGGCCGGGCCGGACGTGATCGTGCACCAGATGACCGCACTTTCGATGGCGCACGCGGGCAAGCCGGATCTGAAACACCCTGACCGCTGGGCCGCCACCAACAACCGACTCCGCACCGAGGCGACGGATCACCTGCTGGGCGCCGCGGCGGCGACTGGCGTGTCCCACGTGGTAGCGCAGAGCATGGCCAACTGGTACGGCGGCCCCGAGCATGGGCGGGTGATCGAAGCGGATCCATTGCCGCCGGAGGAGGTCGCTCCGAAGATGCGCAAGTCGGTGGAAGCGCTGCGCTACGTGGAAGACAGGGTCGCCAAGGCTAACGGCGTGGTCCTGCGATATGGACCGTTCTACGGGCCCGGCGCCACCGACCATGTCCTCGACCTCGTGCATAGGCGGAAGTTCCCGCTCGTCGGCCGCGGCGCCGGCTATTTCTCCTGGGTGCATATCGACGACGCGGCCAGCGCTACCGTCCTAGCTATGGAGCAGAAGGCGAACGGCGTATTCAACATCGTCGACGACGATCCAGCTCCTGTTGGCGAATGGCTGCTCCATGTGGCCGCGTGTGCGGGAGCGAAGCGGCCGGTGCGCGTGCCAAAGTGGCTGGCCCGACTGCTGGCCGGGGAGATAGCGGTGAAGATGATGACCGATGGGCGCGCATTCTCCAACGCCAAAGCCAAGCGAGAACTCGGCTGGCAGCTGCGTTATCCCTCATGGCGCGAAGGTTTCAAGGAAGAGCTGGCATGACCCGGACCGAGGAGTTCGAAGAGCTGCGACCGATGCTGTTCTCGATCGCCTACCGGATCCTGGGGAGCGTCAGCGAAGCTGAGGACGCCGTCCAGGAGACGTGGCTTCGGTTCGAGACCTCCTCGACGCTGCCCACGTCCACCAAGGCATTCCTCTCCGCCGTCGTGACGCGAATATCCATCGACGTACTGCGATCGGCGCGCTTCCAGCGAGAGAAGTACGTCGGCCAATGGCTCCCCGAGCCACTGCTCGACGACCCCTACGAAGATCCAGAGCGGTCCGCGGAACTAGCCGACTCGGTGTCGATGGCGGCCCTGTTACTGCTCGAGCGGCTCAGCCCGCTCGAACGCGCGGTGTTCGTGCTGCGCGAGGTATTCGGATTCGGCTTTGCCGAGATCGCGTCGGCGGTAGACCGGTCGGAGGCAGCGTGCCGCCAGCTCGCGGTACGGGCGCGCCGCCACATGGACGAGGGGCGCCCTCGATTCGAGGCGGACCGCCGGGAGCGGATGGAGCTGGCCGCACGGTTCTTCGACGCACTACGAGAGGGCGACGTCGACGGCCTTCGCCAACTGCTCGCCGCCGACGTCCAGGCGGTCGGCGACGGCGGCGGCAAAGCCCCGCAGCTGCCCAAGAGCATCGTCGGCGCCGACAACGTGGCCCGGGTTCTCACCTCGGGCTTCGCCCGGCTCGACGAACTCGGAGTGACCTTGGAGCTACGCGAGATGAACGGTCAGCCGGGCGCGATCTTCCGTGATAGGGAGAACAAGGTGATCAACACCATGTCGGTCGACATACTTGACGGGCGGATCCAGATGATCCGCTCGGTGATCAACCCCGACAAGCTCGGCCACATCGGTCCAGTCGGGGACGCTTGGGCACTCGCCCGTCAGGCCAGACAAACGCGCAGATCGACGGGCTAAAACCGCAGAAGCTGCGACGTCTTCAGGCGGTAGACAAGACCCGGCCTGCGCGAGAACGGAACATATTCAGAAGTCGTGGGCGGCCGCGGGCGGATGGGCAGCACCGATCCGGCGCAGATGAATCTGCCGGCTGAGCCGGATCAGCGGACGGATCAGCAGCTCGATACTCCCGGCGAGGAAGCACCACGTGCCGACCGTGGTCCATGCCTCGGAGAAGAACATGATGCTACCGACGATGAACCAGACGGCGATAAGGATGTCGTTGACGATGCTGGCTGCCTCGTAGCGCTGCCGGATGACGAGTTCATCATGGCCGATCCGGATCGACAGCTCCGACTTCTTCTCCTTGTCAGACACGCTCCGAACCTAACCAACGGACGCGTCACCGCGCTCGGCATTCACGACGTACCACATCGCCAACACCGGAGACGGCGCGCTCGAGTGGAGCAACGTGACCACCCGCCAGGCTGCCCGCACGTTGCTGGCCGAGCGGCCGGACATGTCGAGCTGGCGCGCGTCCTGCCTTCGCTGTCGACCACGGAGTCGGGCCAGTCGACTCGAGATCATTCCAATATTCCATGGAATGACGTTACTATGAAGCCGTTGGTTCTCGGTCGTTGACAGCGGAGGTGGATCCGTGGGCGCTTTCAAGGTGATCCCGTTGGTGAATGAAGGTCTCGGGAACTCGGCATACCTGGTGGACCTGGCCGACGGTCGTGCGCTCGCGGTGGATGCAAGTCTCGACCTGCGGGCATTGCGCGTGGCTGCCGAGCGCCGGGGGCTGACCGTGGCATACGCTGCGGACACCCATCTGCACGCGGACTTCCTGACCGGCGCGCTCCAGCTCGCGGCCAGCGACGGCGCCACAGTGCTCGCGGCCGCAGCGGGCAATCGCGAGTTCCCGCACCGGGAGTTGGCCGACGGCGACGAGATTGATCTGGGTGGACTCACGCTTCGCGCGCTCGCGACCCCTGGGCACACCCACGAGCACATCGCGTTCGAGGTGCTCGACGGTCGGCGGGTCCTCGGTGTCTTCACCGGCGGCTCGTTGCTTGTTGGGTCCGCTGCCCGCACCGACCTGGTCTCACCCGAGCGGACCGAGGAGCTGGCCCGCGCTCAATACCGCTCGCTGCAGCGACTGGCCATGCTCGACGACGACGTCGCGGTATGGCCCACCCACGGGGCAGGCTCGTTCTGCTCCGCGCCGCCCGGGACCGAGCGCATGTCCACGATCGGGACCGAACGAGCCACGAACACGCTACTCCGGTCCGAGAACGAGGACGCGTTCGTCAAGCAGCTGTTGGACTCGCTGGGCTCCTTCCCGCCGTATTTCATGCGGTTGGGCGAGATCAACCGCCGCGGCCCTGCCCTGGTCAGGGGCGACGCGCTCCCGCCGGTCACGGTCGCTGAGTTCGCGCGGCTGCAAGCCGCCGGTGTCGTCGTGGTCGACGTGCGACCAGTGCCCGACTTCGCGGCCGGGCACGTGCCGGATTCGGTGTCTATACCGCTGCGGCCGGTCTTCGCGACCTGGCTCGGCTGGCTGATCGACATCGACCAGCCGGTCGTGATCGTGCGAAACGCAGACCAGGACCCCGCGGAGATCCTGTGGCAGACCCGTAACATCGGCTACGACCAGATCACCGGCGAGCTCGACGGTGGCATGGCCGCGTGGGCGTCAGCCGGCCGGCCGACGGCCTCGATCCCGCTCGTCTCCCCAGCCGCGCTCGGCGACACCCAGGTGCTCGACGTCCGCCAGGACAGCGAATTCCTCTCCGGACACGTGCCTGGCGCCCGCCATATCGAGCTCGGCGCCGTCAGCTCCCGCGTCACAGGCCTGCCGGCACAACCCATCGTCGTGATGTGTGGCCACTTCGAGCGGGCGATGGGCGCGGCCAGCCTCCTCGCGCGCGCCGGTCGCACCGACGTTGCCGTGTTCAGAGGTGGACCGCAGGATTGGGCAGCCGCGACCGGCAATAGCCTGGAGAAGGGGACGTGAGCCGGCCCAAAGGCCATGGCCGCCCCGTGGTCTTGGGGCTGCGGGCGAACGCTGCCCAGTTCACACTACTCGTCGCGCTGAACGCGCTGGTCGGCGGCATGGTCGGGCAGCAACAGACGGTACTGCCGCTGCTCGCCGAGCGCGAATTCGGCCTGTCCGGGTACACCTTCATATTCACCTACGTGGTCGCCTTCGGCGTCACCAAGGCGGCCGCCAACTACGTCGCCGGTACCTGGTCGGATCGATACGGCCGCAAACCCGTTCTCATCATCGGGTGGCTGTTCGCCCTACCAGTGCCGCTGATGCTGATATGGGCCCCGAGCTGGGGCTGGGTCGTGGCGGCGAATGTGCTGCTCGGCATCAACCAGGGACTGACCTGGTCCACCACAGTGATCATGAAAATCGACCTTGTCGGGCCGAGGCAACGCGGTCTGGCGATGGGTCTCAACGAAGCCGCCGGTTACGGAGCGGTCGCCGTCACGTCCTTGGCCGCCGGCTACCTCGCCGCCCAGTACGGTCTTCGCCCCGCCCCGTTCCTGCTCGGCGTCTCTTACACGGCTTTGGCGCTCGGCCTGTCCACCTTGGCCGTGCGGGAGACCAGAGACCACGCCAGAGCCGAGGCAGCCGGCCACCTCCCCCGCGCCGACGGGCGTCACGATCACCTGCACAGCGAGCTCAACAGCCGCCACGTGTTCACCCAGACCAGCTTCCGCGAACCGGCGCTGTCGTCGGCCAGTCAGGCCGGCTTGGTCAACAATCTCAACTTCGGCCTGTCCTGGGGGCTGTTTCCCCTGTTGTTCGCGAGCGCAGGTCTGTCGGTGGACCGGATCGCAGTGCTCTTCTCGCTCTACCCAGCCGTATGGGGCTTCGGGCAGCTGTTCACCGGTGCACTGTCGGACAGGTGGGGCCGCAAGCACCTCATCACCGCGGGCATGCTCACCCAAGCAACCGCACTCGCCGTCATTGCCCTCGCCGATACATTCGCGCTCTGGGCGCTCGGCGCCACACTGCTCGGAGCCGGAACCGCGATGGTTTACCCGACGCTACTGGCAACCATCGGCGACGTGGCACACCCGGCCTGGCGCGGCCGCGCCGTCGGGATCTATCGGGTCTGGCGTGACCTCGGCTACGCCGTCGGCGCGCTGATGGGCGGGGTCGTCGCGGACCTGTGGGAGCTGCGCACGGCGGTTTGGGTAGCCTCTGCCATCAGCGTGATCTCCGCTCTGGTGGTCGCCATCAAGATGTATGAGACGCACCACCGTCCCACAACCAGCAGCGCACCGGAGGGAGCAAGCGATGGGTGAACGTGCCGTCAAGGATGCGCTGTTCGCCGAGTTCGCCGCCGTCGGGAAAGTACTGGGCAACCCCAAGCGGCTCGAACTGCTCGACCTGCTGGCCCAAAGCCCGCGTAGCGTGGACGACCTTGCTTCGGCGGCCGACCTCGGAGTGAGCACCTGCTCGGCGCACCTGCAGACACTCCGTGAGGCGGGCCTGGTCGATACCCGCCGCGAGGGTAAACGGGTCTTCTACTCCCTCGCCGGTGACGATGTGGTTGGCCTCTGGAACCACCTACGCCGGGTAGCACAGCTGCACCGGCCGCACACCGAGCTCGCCCGGCGCGCCTATCTCGGCCCTGAGGACACCACCGCCGTCGATACCGACGAACTCCTTCGCCGCGTCGGCCGCGGTGACACCGTCGTCCTGGACGTACGCCCCGAACCCGAGTATCTCGGCGGGCACCTTCCGGGCGCGATTCACATCCCACTCGACGAGCTGGCCGAGCGGCTCGAGGAGCTGCCACGGAACAAGGAGATCGTTGCCTACTGCCGTGGTCAGTACTGCGTCCTGGCCCACGATGCCGTCCGGCTGCTGAACGCCCGCGGGCTACCCGCACGGCGAGCTGCCGATGGCGTCGTGGAATGGCGGGTGGCCGGAATCCCCGTGGAGACCGGCGCCGCTTGAGCCTGCAAAACCCAGCGTCGACCCGGCAAGTGCTCCGGCTGAGGCTGGACCTAGCGTCGTGGCCAGTAGATGTGTGTTACATCATCGCTTTCCCCGCCCACAGCGCATCAGGCCACGCATACCATCGGGAAGGTGGACGACACCGCGCGGCTGACCGACGACTCTGCCGAGGTCCCGTCGCTGGTCGGCGAGGCCGCCGAATTCTTGACCGAGTTCCGCCAGCTCCGGGACGAGTTCTCCCGGTTCATGCTGTCGTACAAGTTCGGCATGGACGAGATCACCACAAAAGTGCGGATCCTCCAGGAAGAGTTCCGCCTCGTCCACGCGTACAACCCCATCGAGCACGTGTCCGCTCGGCTGAAGACGCCCGAGAGTGTGCTGGACAAGGTCGAGCGCAAGAAGTGCGAGCCGACGTTCGACCGAATCCGGGAAGAGATCACCGACATCGCGGGCGTCCGCGTCACGTGTTCGTTCGTGTCGGACGCCTATCGGGTGTTCGACCTGCTCACCGGCCAGCATGACATCCACGTGGTCACGGTCAAGGATTACATCGAACATCCGAAGCCCAACGGGTACCGAAGCCTGCACGCCATCGTCGAGATCCCGGTCTTTCTGTCCGCCGGACCCACTACCGCGCGGGTCGAGGTCCAATTCCGCACCATCGCCATGGACTTCTGGGCCAGCCTTGAACACAAGATCTACTACAAGTACGACAAACACGTACCGGCCGAGCTCCTGAGCAGCCTGCGCGAGGCTGCCAGGACGGCGGCCAAACTGGACAACGACATGGAGCAACTACACCGGGAGATCCACGGCGACGACAGGCTGACGACGGAACCGACGGCAGGCAGCCTCGAGTTGTCCGAACGCGTGGTCGCCCAGCTGATCCGGCAACGCAACCACCTCCGCTCCGATTGACGCCCGGCCCGCCCCTGTGGGCGCAAGCCTACACACACTCCGCAGGCGGGTCCGCAGGACGTTACGTTGCGTCCTGCAGGGAGTGCGCCCCGACGCTCGGTGTGCAGGACGCAGCGCAATGTCCTGCAGATCCGTTCGGCCTTGAACCTGGGCACCCATTCGCGGCCTACGTATCGACCGGCGGCTCCTGGCCGGGACATGGAGCTCCGATACCGATTCCTGCTTCTTCTTCGGGCTCGCCGTCAACTCGAATGTGGAGCGTGTAACATCCAGGCTCGCTCACCCAGTAGCCTCCGGCGAAGGCCAGCCAATAGTCATGACCCGGACAGTCAGCCAGCACCGATATACCGGGCGAGGAAGGATGTCCGCCCCAGCCGATACGGAGATCGTCCGCATACTCCGGTGGAACCAGCAGCTCCACGTGGCGCCCACCGCGGACGACCAGACCTGCTTTCGCGAAGAACCATCCCCCACTTGGGAGTTCGCTGGCTGAGCCGGGAACACCGGACTCCTCGACCGAGACCGCCTGCAGGGCGGGGCGTTCTGGAGACGGCATCGCCACGGCGTCGTCAATCGTGAGGTAACGGTCTGGTTCGGGGTCGCCGCCGCCGATGGTGTGACCGCACGTGATGATGGCGTTCTCGTCCGCACCCGGCGTCGCGGTTCGCACATCCGGCACGGTCGGCGGTGGCGCGTCCCGCAGAGCGTCGTCGGACATTGAGCCATCCGAACAAGACGCCACAAGAAGTCCGCCGAGCAGAACGGCCAGGCGAGTCTTCACCATCTCGATTCTAGCGGGACCTAGACGAACGGAGTCCGGGCGAGAACCCCAGTTCACGCCGGATCCACGCTGACCGGGATGTCGTCGAGTAGGCCGCAACCTCAGGGCGATGCGGGGACGCGCGCGGGAGATTGGGGCTGCCGCGTTTTTCAAGCGACTTCTGGACAAGCGCATCGCGCAGGGCTTACCCCGGTCCGTCAGAGGTCGTGTCGCACCCAGACATTCGGTTCTACATACACCGCGTAGCCGTGTACGAGATCACAGTGCACGGGAACAAGAGCTCCCGGTACGTCAATGTCACCCTCGTGATCGAAGGGCAGACCGGTCCATTCCCTCCACTGCGCGAGTGACCCGGCGATCACCATCGATGCCGGCGCCGGCTTGATGACGGTTCCGCCGGCACGAACGTGGACCCGCAGCCATGGATCTGCCGGAAGCCCGTCCGGACGGATGTCGGCCAGGTATTGCTTGACCGGCACACCCGGTTGGAGGTGTTTCGCATTCGGGCGCACCGGTGCGATGAGTGCCTCGTGGCCTTGAGCCGCGACAGCGACCCGCAAGGCGCCGAGCATCTGGTGCGAGAGGCCTTGCCCCAGGTAGGCCGTGTCAACAACGATATCGAGCGCACAGGCAACCGTCGGCCGGTGCCCTTTGCGCTGGTCGGCGAATCCCCACTGCAGTACTGTGTCCCAGCCGCCGTCGGGAAACAGCTCCCGTCCGGCCCGTTCTGCATCGAATGGAATGCTACGGCCCCGCGCGACCAGTGTGTTGTCGTCCGTCGTCGCGACAACACAATACTCCGGGAAGACCAACGAGACCTGGTTGAGCAGAGCATTGGCGAGTTTGTCATGGCCCATGAATTCTGGCCACGAATCTCGGATCTCGTACATCCGGCCGGCCAGTTCAGGGCGTTCGGCGACGGCGGTGATCGTGAGGTTGGGCACGATGTCAGCATGCCAGGGCTTGCTCTATACCACACACGTCTTTTCTCGGCACTCCTTCATCACTGGCAACTGATCTCGCAGCAGATACCCGCCGACAGGTAGGCGATTGCCTACGCTTGACAGGTAGGACATTGCCTACCTAACGTGTCAGCCATGGCTATCACACATGTACGGACGTTGAACGTCCCCGTTTCCGACCAAGATCGCGCCAAGGCCTTCTACACCGAGTCCCTCGGCTTTCACGTCGTCGTCGACAACTCGATGGGACCGATGCGGTGGCTGGAGGTCGCGCCGCACGGCGCTGCCACCAGCATTGTGCTCGGCGCACACCCGGACATGATTCCGGGCAGCCAGCAAGGCATCCTGCTCACTACAAACGACATCGACCGCGACTGCGAACAACTACGGGCGGCGGGCGTCAGCGTCGACGGCCCGGAAGACCAGCCGTGGGGACGGCAGGCAAGCTTCACCGACCCGGACGGCAACGGCTTCCTGCTGAGCGCGGCATGACCACGTTGCGCGACGACGTCTTCGGTGCCCTGGCCAGCCCCACCCGACGGGAACTGCTGAACCTGCTTCTCACGGGCCCGCGCACGGTGAACGATCTAGCATCCCATTTCGACATGCGTCGCCCCAGTGTGTCCGAACATCTCAAGGTGCTCCGGGACGCTGAACTGGTCACCGAGCAGAAGGTGGGCCGGGAACGCCATTACCAGTTGGAGGCCGAACCCCTGATGAAACTCCAGCACTGGCTACACCCCTACGAACAGTTCTGGCGTGAGCGGATGAAGGCCTTGGGCGAGGTATTGGAGGACATGTGAACGACGTTGCCCATGGCACGATCCACCTCGACGAATTCCTTCCGCATGCGCCCCACAAGGTATGGCGCGCACTGACCGAGCCCGAGCTGATCGCACGCTGGCTGATGCCGAACGACTTCAAGCTCGAAGTGGGCCACAGGTTCACGTTCCGCTCCCGCCCCATGCCGGACGTGGGCTTCGGGGGTATCTGTCACTCAGAGGTCCTCGCCTTCGAGGTCGGACACATGCTCCGGATCGCCTGGAGAGCCGCGCCGGAAGACCGCAGCTCCCTCGATTCCGTCGTGACGTTCACCCTGGAACCGGAGGGACGTGGCACCCGTTTGTTCCTGACCCACGACGGCTTCGACCCGGGTGATCCGTTGCAGGCACTGTCCCACCGGATCATGGGTAGCGGCTGGAAGGGGATCGGCCGGCGCGTCGCGGCGGCGATCGAGAACGCCGGCTGACCCCCGGGCGCCACGTCCGTGCGCTGGGCCTCGGCACCGGTGGTACGGTCACGGCCATGGGTTCGATCTTCCGCACGGCAGGCGCCGCGCTGCTGGCCGGTGCGCTCGTCGCGTGTGGCGGCGATGACTCCAGCGAGGGCGCCGACGATCAAGGCGTCGCCGACGAAGTCTTCATTGAAGACATCGACCTCGGTGACCTCGATCTCGACATCGACATGGAGGAGGTCCTCGCAGAGCTCGAGGACCTCGACTTTGACGAGTTGTTCGCCGGACTAGACGAAGCCGACCTCGACGAATTGTTCAGCGATTTCGGGGGCGCAGCCGACCCTTTGCGGACAGGACAGTGTTGGGGCCTCAAAGAGAGCGTCGAGCAAGATCCGATTCCTTGCGACCAACCACACGTCTACGAGGTGGTAGGTGTGTTCGACGACTTCGATCACGACAAGTCCGAGGGCCCCCTCACGTTCGAAGAACTGCAGGAAGAAACGGCCGCCAAGAGGGAACTGTGTGAAGGCGCCTTCGCAGAGTACTTCGGGTTCTCGTATGAAGAGCAGGACACCCCCACGATCGTCGTCGACCCGATGCCCACCTACCTGGGGCAGCCCGAACTGGTGGTGTGCAGCGCGCATTCCGGGCCTGGCGTCGAGACCTACATGGACGAGGTCGTCGGCTCCTTCGCCGACCGCGGCATCAGGTGATAGACGCGACGCCACGTTGCGGAGACGGCGGCCCCTGGCTGCCCAGCTGACCCTCGGCACCCTCCGGATGCTGAGATGTGATCAGGTGACCAAACGTGGGGCGACGGCAGCCGCGGCGGTACCGGCGCCCGCCGCGGCGAACACGGAGCCCCACGCGACTGGCCCAAGCGGCGTGCAACCGAGGAACTGGCTCAGCCCAGGCGTTTGCACAGCGACGACGAGCGCAACGGCGGAGCCGGCACACGTGCCGATCACCAGCCGGCTGTGCCGACCGGCCAGCATCGTCTGCCCCAACTGGGTCATGATCAGCGCGGCCAGGCCCATGGTGCCCGCACGTTGCCGGCGGCCGGTGAATCGCCCGGCGGTCCAGGCCAGCGTCGCGCCGAGCGCAGTCGCCCCGCCACGCACCGCAACCGCCTTCGCCAACGGCGCCCCCAGCATCGGGCCGACCGGGCCGTTGTGGTCCTCGTCATCATGGTTGCCGGCCAGCGCGACAGCCAACGCGGGGAACATGTCCGTGAGCATGTTGACCAGCAGCATCTGACGAGTGTTGATCGGCGCCCGACCCGCCAACGCCGTTCCCAGCAGCATGAAGGTGACCTCCCCGGCGTTTCCGCCCACGAGGATCGACACCGCGTCACGCGCCCGGCGCCACAGCGCCCGCCCTTCGAGCACCGCACGATGTACCTGCCGGATATCGGCGTTCGTGAGCACCAGGTCAGCCGACGACTGAGCCGACGTCGACCGCTGCGCACGCACACCGATGCCGACGTCGGCGAGCCGGATCGCCGCCGCGTCGTTCACCCCGTCGCCGATCATGGCGACGACGCGGCGCTCACGCTGCAGCGCGTCGACGATCTGTACCTTGTGCTCCGGCGACACCCGCGCGAACACCGTGCACCGCGCCACTCGACGGGTCCGCTCCCGCTCGCTCATCCGATCCATCTCGGCTCCGGTCAGAACCGCGCCGTTGGCGATGCCGGTAGCGGCTGCCACCGCCCGGGCAGTCTCCGGATGATCTCCGGTCACCATGACGACTCGTGTTCCGGCGCCGGTCAGTTCGTTGACCGCCTCCGCCGCCTCGGCGCGAGGAGCATCGGCGATGCCGACGAAGCCGAGAAGTTGCAGGCCGCTGACCAGGGACTCGAGTTCGTCGGTCTGCTCCGGCACATCATCGCGACGCTCAGCGACAGCCAGCACGCGCAGACCATCGGCCGCAAGCCGCTCCACCGTGTCCTTGGCCCCCTCCGCCGCGTCGCATAGGGGCAAAATCACCTCGGGGGCGCCCTTCACCACCAGTTGCGGCCCATCCTCGGTCCGCCCGAGCGCGGCGAAGTACCCACGGCGAGTCTCGAACGGCAATTCCGTGATCAGTTCCCAGCCGGCTCGATGCACCTCGTCCGCGGCCACCGCCGCTTCCAGCACAGCACGGTCCGTGGCGTGCGGCAACCGGCTGACCTCGTCGGAACCCACCGCGGGGCAGGCCCGCCCCGCGGCCGCGAGCAGAACGTCGGACTCCGGTTCACCCGGCGTCAGGTCTTCAGCACCAGAAGCCAGCCGGGTGAGGCGGAGCCGCCCCTCCGTCAACGTCCCCGTCTTGTCGAAGCACACCACGTCAACCCGGCCGAGCGCCTCGAGCGCTCTCGACGTCCGGACCAGGGTGCCCTGTTGCGACAGCCTGCGCGCACCACCGGCTTGAGCCACCGTCGCGACCAGGGGTAACCCTTCCGGCACCGCCGCCACAGCGAGCGAAACCCCCGCGGCAATCGCCTGCCGCAACGGCAGACCGCGAAGTAATCCAACACCGGTTACCGCGGCGCCGCCGATCGCGGTGACGGGCAAGGCGAGCCGCGTCACCTCCTGAAGCCGGGCCTGCAGACCGGCTGGGCGCGGAGCACGCCCGGCAACAGCAGTGGCGCGGCCGGCCTCGGTCGAGCGCCCGGTGGCGACGACGACGGCGTACCCGGAGCCCGCCAGCACGCTGGTTCCCTCGAACACCATGCCGCTGCGTTCGGCTACCGCAGCCCCCGGCGTGGCCAGGGTGTCCTTGGCCACCGGCAACGACTCACCGGTCAACGTCGATTCGTCGACTTCGAGGTCCTCGGCATCGAGCAGACGGGCGTCGGCCGGCACGACGTCAGAGGCCCGCAGTTCGATCACGTCGCCCGGCACCAGTGCGCCCGCCACCACGCTCTCGACCTGGGCCTCAGTGAGCCGCTCGAGGTCTTGCAAGCGCAGTCTCCGCGCGCTGATCTCCTGCTCGGCCAGCAAGTGCCGCAACGCACGCTCCACCCGGAGCCGCTGCCCACCACTGATCAACACGTTCCCAGTCAGCACCGCCCCGACGAGAACACCGTCCAACGCCGAGCCCACGATCACCGACGCGGCAGCGCCGACCGCAAGCACCGGGGTCAGCGGATCGCGCAGTTCCTCATACACCGCCTTGGCCAGCCCGGCAACCTCCTGTGCCTGCCTGCTCACGAAGGCGACGCCGGGCAGGCCAGTGCCCACCGGCGGCGGATGGGGCGGTTGTCCGGCACGGGTCCGCATCAGCCGGGCGTAGGCGTCGCGGGCATCCAGCTCATGCCAGGGCACCCTGGATATCGGCGGCGGCGGGCTGCCACGCGTCGCCCGAACCCCCGCGACCGTGCCATGTAGCAGCGCGAGCAGCGCGGCCACCTGGACCGGAGGCAGTTCACTCACGATCCGGCTTCGGCGATCCGCGGTGAGCACACTCAGGACACCCAGCGCGGAACCGGCCTGGGCCAGGCGCACCGCGCTGCGGCTGACGGGGCGCGCGCGTTTCAAGGCGCACAGGATCCGCCACACGTCTTCCAGACCGTTGGCGCACACGAGGTCGGCGGACCAGTAGGACGTGGTGTCCACGTCGAGGACGGCGACGGCGACATCCGCGGCAGACATCGCGTCCTCGTCAGAGGCGGACACAACCAGAACACCCTGGCCCTCGGCCTGCAGCCGGCGCACGTGGTCAGACAACGTGAGAGCCTGGTCAACCGTCTCGTCCGCCCAGGGCACGAGTTCGTCCGCCTCGGGCTGGGCGGTCAGGTGGATCGTCGCGCCGGATTCACGGGCTGCCTCGAGCACCGCGTCGGTCTTCGGGTCGAGTTCTCCATCGGACGTGACCAAGACCCGCGCATCGAGCACGATCACGGAGACCCGGTCCAGCCGCCGGAATGCCGCCGCGTTCAGTGGCACCACGCCGCGTCTGGCCAGGTCGCGGCCGACGGCCGCCGCGAACCCCTCGCGACCGTAGCGGGCTGCCCTGGGCACCGCCGCCTGAAACGCATCTGATGCTCGGCCGGGATTCCGGGTCAGGGCCAGAACCGCTGCCACGGCCCCCGAGGTCAGTGGTCCGAGCCGCCGGCTCCACTCCTCGATCGGCCCGTCCGGCCGGGGCTCCGGCCGCGGCTGCGGTCGTGGACCGCTGTCCGGCACGGTAGATGCTCGTCCAGACAGCTCCGGTTCCATCCGGTTCCACGCCTGACGCCGTTCCCACACCTCAGCCAGCAGAGTTGTGCGATACAACGCGTCGACCGCCGGCGATGCGATCCCCCGGGAAAGTCCGTGCACCGCGGCATTGGCCAGCGTCAGTACGAGATCGGTTTCGACCGGCCCGATGCGCCGTTTCAACCCGCTGCGCAGCCCTCGTTCGATGTCCAGCATCGCTGTGACCGTCCGGAGGCTACGAGGCATCGGCGAGAACCGGAACACCGTTTGGACCGTCGCCATCGACGTCGCCACGCAATCAGCCGCCAGTTCGGCTGCCACGGCCGCGATCGAAGCGGAGTCGCCCGGATGGGTCGGACGCTGCCAGGAGAAGTCGTCCTCGCGGGAGCCGTGGTCTTTCTCGACGGCGCGTACTGTGTCGAGCAACGTGTCCACGCTCAGCCGGCGCTCGTCGAAAGCGACCAGTACCTGCCCGGTCACCGCGTTGACCCGCGCCCAGCGCACCCCATGGAGTCTGCGTAGCGCCGAAGGTACCTGCTTGGTCAGCTTGCGCTGACCGTTGCCGTCGAGTCCGCGGACCTCGATGTGGGCGCGGCCGTGCCCGGTCCAGACCCGCCGCCGCTGCCGCCGGGGGTGCGCGTCAAGCAACGCGCGGGCCGCGCCCACCGACTCTCGCGCGGCATCGGTGGGCAGCACTCCAACGGCCGCTTGCGGCAGCTGGCTGACCGTCCCCTTCACCAGGCCCGCGGTGAACGCCGCCGCAGATACGCCGGCCATCGCAGCGCCGGCGCCGAGCTTGGCGACGCCGGCCGCGGCTCGCCCCACGCCAGCAGGCTCGCCGCGTGGCTCGGCTGTGTCTCGCTCACCCGGCGAGACGATGTGCGCACCGGTCCGCACGACACTGGCTGCGCCCCGTACCGGAGCGCTGAGCATTGAGCAAGCAGCACCAAGCATGCCGGTTCCGGTACCCCGTGCGCTCGTCCTTACGCCTCTTCAGGTTCGCGACCAGCAGAGGTATCCGCGCACAGGGAGCACCTCGCCACCGCTTCGACGTCCTCGGCCAGCTGATCCGGCAGCGCAGAGACCTCGTTTCGATTGGCGACCAGGCGTCCTCCGACCCGCTGGTTCTCGCCACGATCCCGGTATTCTCGCCACTCGTGACTCACGTAGACGAACAGGGCCGGACCGAGCCTCCTATCGCAGCTGACGAAACCACCACGCTCCTCGGTTTCCTCGACTATCAACGCGAGACTTTGGCGTGGAAGTGCTCCGGGCTCGATGCGGCCGGACTGCAAGCCCGCGTCGCAGTGTCGTCGATGACCCTCGGCGGGATGCTCAAACACATGGCCTTCGTCGAGGACCATTGGTTCGCCCGGTTCCTTCATGGTCACGAGGGCCACCCGCCATGGGACACCGTCGATTGGAAAGCCGACCCGGACTGGGATTGGAACTCCGCGGTTGCCGACACTCCTGAGCAGCTACATGAGCTCTGGCACAACGCGGTGGATCGTTCCCGCTCCTTCGTCACCGAAGCGCTGGCCAACGGTGGCCTTGATCAGCTGGCCAAGCGCTCCTGGTCCAACGGTGAGACACCGAGCCTGCGCTGGATCATCTGCCACATGATCGAGGAGTACGCCAGGCACAACGGTCACGCCGATCTCATCCGCGAGTCGGTTGACGGCCTTACGGGCGAGTAGCGGATACGTCGATGCTCGGGCACCCGTGCCGCGTGCAGAATTCGTGAGCTACTACCCGGCTGGTCGACGCCGAACCGGAACCGGTTATCCGGAAGCCGGCACGCCGCTCACCAGACGTCGCCCGTCCGCCAGTCACACGTGATCGCATCATCGAGGTCGAGTTCTGGACTTGTAGGGGTCGGCAGGACCAGGACGCCGCCGTCGTCGTCGGCCGTCCGCTCCATGCCGGTCGGCGCGAGGACCCAGGTCGGCCCGCTCCAGGTGAGCCAGCCTCGTCGCTGGTAGAAGTCCTGGATTCCGGTGCCGTCGGACAACGCGCCGAGGTCATATGCAGCTCGGATGACGCGCTCGGAAGCGGTCATGGCGGCCTCGGCATGACCACGTCGCCGGTGGGCCTTATTGACGGCCAGGGCTTCCACGTACCCGGTGCGGATGGCCAGTCCCCGGTGGATCAGGCGCCGTTGAACGACGCAGGCATGTGCGACGATCACGCCGTCCTCCCGGACCACCACGTGGACGCCGCCGAGTGCGTGGTCCCAGTCTTCGTCGGCGAACTCGCCGTCGAAGGCGTCGTCGAGCAACCGGCGGATCGTCGTCAGGTCAGCCGGCGCCAGGTCAGCCGTGTGCGCAAGGGTGAGGTCGGACACTGGTTGAGCCTCCCACACATGCGCACAAGGCGCACGAGTTGCGTCCCCGAGCCATCCTTATGGCTCGCGCCCTGCCAGGACTTCTCGTGCGTCACCATGCCTGCAGTCATGGTGACGGACGAGAAAACCCACCAAACATGATCATTTGGTTGAGGGGCTTGGTGACCGGGGCGGGTCTACGCGTCGTAGTCGACGACGACCTTCTCCGAGCGCACCAACGACTGGCAAGTGAGCACGAATCCGTCCTCGACCTCGGCATCCTCCAGTGCGAAGTTGCGCCGCATCACCACCTCGCCCTCGGTCACCTTGGCGCGACACGTGCCGCAGACTCCGCCCTTGCAAGCGAAGGGCAGATCTGGACGGACCCGTTGGGCACCGTCCAGGACGGCGGTGTCGCGGTCCAGCGTCGTTGTGGTGGTACGGCCGTCGAGGATGATGGACACCTCGCTCGTCTCACCCTCCAAGGGGGCTTCTTCGTGCCGCAGCGCAGGCGGCGGCACGTCGTCCACGTAGAACAGCTCGTGGTGGATGCGTGCCTTCTCCACCCCCACCTGCGCGAGTAGTTCCTCGGTGGCGGTGACCATCTCGTACGGCCCGCACAGCCACCAGTGATCCACCCGCGGAACGTCGACGAGCAGGTCCAGCAGGGTTTGAACCTTCTCCGGCGCTAGCCGCCCGGTGAACAGGTCCGCCTCGCGAGGTTCACGCGACAGCACGTGAATCAGCTCCAGGCGGTCCGGGTAGCGGTCCTTCAGATCGGCGAGCTCGTCGGCGAACATGACGGTGTTGGTGCGCCGGTTGCCATAGATGAGGGTAACGGTGGCGTCCGGGTGCCGAAGCACGCTGCCGACGATCGACAGCACCGGGGTGATGCCGGAGCCCGCCGCGAGAAGCACGTGGTGACCTGGCGTATCGACGTCGGGGGTGAACCCGCCTGTGGGTGTGCCCACCTCGATCTCGTCACCAGGACGGAGATCGCGCACCAGCCAGCTGGAGAACAACCCGTCCGGGATTTCCCGCACACCGATCCGCGGCCGGTCCCCCTCCGCCGCGCAGATGGAGTACGAACGCCGCTCGTCCCGGCCGTCGATCCGGCGCCGCAGCGTCAACGACTGACCGGCCCGGAACGCATACAACTCCGCCAACTCCGGTGGAACGTCGAAGGTCACCGCGACGGCGTCGTCGCACAGCCGGTCCACCGAGGCCACCCGGAGCGGGTGGAACTCACCACGCAGTCGAGCCTTGATCGCGGTGGCCATTCAGATCTCCTTGACATGTTCGAACGGCTCCTGGCACGCGCGGCAGCGGCGCAGCGCCTTGCACGCCGTGGCGCTGAACCGGGAGAGCTCCTCCGTGTCGGCGGAGTCGCAGCGCGGGCAGCGGACTCGCCGCACGGTCGGACCCAGCGTCAACGGCACCGGCCCGGCGAGCTCTCGAGGAGCTGCGCCCGGAGGCGCGATCCCGTGCTCGGCCAGTTTTCGTTTTCCCTCGTCGCTGATCCAGTCGGTGCTCCACGGCGGATGCAGGACGGTGCGCACCTCGACGTCGTGGTAACCGGCCTTGCGCAAGACGTAGACGAGGTCATCACGCATCGTGTCCATGGCCGGGCAGCCGGTGTAGGTGGGTGTGATCGTCACGACGACGCGCTCGCCCTCGAGACACACATCACGCAGCACACCGAGATCGGCGAGCGTGAGCATGGGCAGCTCCGGATCGGTGACGACTTCGGCCACCCGCCGCGCAGCGGCGAGCCGGGTGCCGGTAGCGCTGCCTGCCATGGTGATCACCAGGTTCCGTCCGGGTGGGCTCGGGCGACGCTTTGCATCTCGGCGAGCAGGTATCCCATGGCCTCGGTGTGGACGCCGTCGCGTCCCGCCCGGCCGCCGACGCCCGGCAACGGCGACACGTCGGGAATCTGAAGCGTCGCAGCCCGGAACACCTGCGCCAGCACCTCGTCGAACTCCTCACGCACCGACGCCAGATCAATCCCAACCCCGACACCCCCGCCGTGTTGATCATGGGCGATAACTTCTCCAGCCGGTTCCGAAGGGTGTTTTTGCCCATGATCAACAGGGTGGGTGAAGAGCTCGTCGACGTACGGCCAGACCGTCTCCAGCCCGGCAGCTATCCGCTGCCGCGAGTACGGCGTGCCGTCGCCCAGTCGGACGGCCCACTGAGCGACGTAGTCGCGGTGATACCTCAGCTCCTTGACACCTTTCGCGGCGATCGCCGACAGCACCGGATCAGGTGAGCCGGTGAGCCGGCTGAACACGGCCAGCCGCCAGGTGGCGAACACCAGCAACCGGGCGATCAGCTCGCCGAAATCGCCGTTCTCCAGCTCCGCCAGGCGGACGTTGCGGAACTCGTGCTCGTCGCGGAAGAACGCGAGGTGGTCCTCGCCGGCAGCACCGGACGCCGCGGCCGAGCGGGCCAGCAGCAGCCTGGCCTGGCCGAGCAGGTCGAGGGCGATGTTGGCGATCGCGACCTCCTCTTCCAGCTCGGGCAGGCGGGTGCACCATTGCTGGAGCCGATGCGACATGATCAGCGCGTCGTCGCCCAGCATCAGGCAGTAGGTAGCGAGCTCATCCGCATCGACCCCGTCGGGCAGCGTCGTGTCGATACCGGACAGCGGGTCCTCGAACCCGGTGCCGAATGCCCACCTGGCGTCGTCGACACCTTCGGTGATCGACTCGTAGGCGTTGTCGAAACCCATCTCCGGCCTCACATGTGCGGGACGTGCTCGGGAATGTCGTAGAACGTCGGATGCCGGTAGACCTTGTCCGCCGACGGCGCGAAGAACGGATCCTTCTCGTCCGGGCTCGACGCGGCGATATCGGACGACTTCACCACCCAGATGCTCACACCCTCGTTGCGGCGGGTGTACAGATCGCGGGCATGATGCAGAGCCATCTCGGCGTCGGCCGACCGCAGCGAGCCGACGTGCACGTGGTTCAGCCCGCGCTTGCTGCGCACGAACACCTCGTACAGCGGCCAGCCGGCGCGTGTACCTCCGGTCTCCGACATCTCACCTCTCCCTTCATCGGTGATCATGAGCGGTTTCGTGTCGCTATAGCGACGTGAATCCGCTCATGATCACGTGTGTTGTTTGGCTGCGTATGCCGCCGCGGCCTCGCGCACCCAAGCACCGTCTTCGTGCGCCGCACGACGGTGCGCCAGCCGTTCGGCGTTGCAGGGGCCGTTGCCGGAGATCACCTGCTTGAACTCGTCCCAGTCGATCTCGCCGAAATCGTAGTGGCCGCGCTCGTCGTTCCAGCTGATCTCCGGATCCGGCAGCGTGACGCCCAGCGCCTCAGCCTGGGGCACCGTCATGTCCACGAAGCGCTGGCGCAGCTCGTCATTGGTGTGCCGCTTGATCTTCCACGCCATCGACTGAGCGGTGTTCGGGGAATCGTGGTCCGGCGGGCCGAACATCATCAACGACGGCCACCACCACCGGTCGGTCGCATCCTGCACCATGCGCCGCTGCGCATCCGTTCCGCGCATCATGGTCATCAGCAGCTCGAAGCCCTGCCGCTGGTGGAAGGACTCTTCTTTGCAGATGCGCACCATGCCGCGCGCGTACGGGCCGAACGAACTCCGGCACAGCGGCACCTGGTTGCAGATGGCTGCACCGTCCACCAGCCACCCGATGACCCCGACGTCGGCGAAGTTCAGCGTCGGGTAATTGAAGATCGAGGAGTACTTCTGCTTGCTGTCGATCAGCTTCTCGGTCAGCTCGGTGCGGTCGGCACCCAAAGTCTCGGTCGCGGAGTAAAGGTAGAGACCGTGGCCGGCTTCGTCCTGCACCTTGGCCAGCAGGATCGCTTTACGCCGCAGCGATGGTGCCCGGGTGATCCAGTTGGCCTCCGGCTGCATCCCGATGATCTCGGAATGCGCGTGTTGAGCCACCTGGCGGACGAGTGTCTTACGGTATGCGTCCGGCATCCAGTCGCGCGGCTCGATCCGTTGATCGCGCTCGATGACCTGCTCGAAGTGTCGTTCGAGTTCAGGTTCGGACAGCGCTTGGGCTGCGGGGGTCATTGCGGCCACTCCTTCGCCACCAGGGTGAGGACGTCGTAGCGGGCGGTCAGCTCGCCGTCGGCATTGACGACGTCGGCATTCCACCGCACCTCGCCGTAGTCGGCATCGACGCGCGGCGTGATCTGCGCGGCGGTCAGCGTCACGGTGAGCTCGTCGCCGGGTTTCACCGGTGTGAGGAATCGGAGATTCTCCAGACCGTAGTTGGCCAGCACCGGGCCCGGCTCCGGGTCCACGAAGAGCCCGGCCGCGAGCGACAGCACCAGGTATCCGTGCGCGACAATTCCTTCGAAGAAGGGGTTCGCCGCCGCGGCTTCCTCGATGGTGTGTGCGTAGAACTTGTCGCCGGTGAACTCGGCGAAATGGTCGATGTCCTCCCGGGTCACCGTCCGCGGGCCACCAACCACGGTGTCGCCGACGCGCAGCTCGGCCAGAGACTTGCGGAACGGGTGCGTCTCGATGTCGGCGTGCGGCGCACCGTTGACCCACCGGTTGGTGACGGCACCGAGCACCTTGGGCGATGCCTGCACGGCCGTGCGCTGCATGTGGTGCAGGACGCTGCGGATGCCACCCAGTTCCTCGCCGCCGCCGGCCCGGCCTGGTCCACCGTGCACCAGCATCGGCAACGGTGAGCCGTGGCCGGTGGATTCCTTGGCGTTGTCCGAATCGAGAACGAGCACCCGGCCATGCCACGGGGCGACTCCCAGGACCACGTCCCGCGCGAAGTCTGTATCTCCGGTGACGACGGATCCGACCAGGCTGCCTGCGCCGCGGGCGGCGAGCTCGACGACCTCATCCGCCGATGTGTAGGGCATCAACGTCGACACCGGGCCGAACGCCTCGACCTGGTGTGGCTCCGCCCGACCAGCGTCGTCGGCGCGAAGCAGCACCGGCGACACGAACGCGCCTCGTTCGGCGTCGGCGTCGACCACGTCCACCCGCTCGGGATCACCGAATACGATCCGGCCCACGTCCATCAAGGCCTTCAGCGACCTGCGGACCTCCTCGCGCTGTTCCAGGCTGGCCAACGCGCCCATCCGGACGTCAGGGTTGGCCGGGCTCCCGACGACGACGCGGGCCAGCCGCTCGTGCACGGCCTCGGAGACGTCATCCATCCGCTCGGCCGGTACGAATGCCCGGCGAATAGCCGTGCACTTCTGTCCGGCCTTCACCGTCATTTCGGTCACGAGTTGTTTGACGAACAGGTCGAATTCCGCCGAACCGGGTGCGGCATCCGGGCCGAGCACGGAGAAGTTCAGCGAGTCCGCCTCGGCATTGAACCGGGTGGCGTGCCGGACGATGGCCGGGTGCGAGCGCAGCCGTTGCGCGGTGGAGGCCGACCCCGTGAACGCGACCAGGTCCTGCTCGGTCACGTGGTCGAGCAGATCGCCGGCGCTACCGCAGACCAGCTGCAGTGAGCCTTCCGGCAGCAGACCGGAATCGATGATCAGCTCGACCAGCTTCTCTGTCAGATAGGCGGTCTGGCTGGCGGGCTTGACCAGAGTGGGCACACCGGCGAGAAATGCGGGGGCGAGCTTTTCCAACGGGCCCCAGACCGGGAAGTTGAAGGCATTGATCTGCACCGCCACACCGCGTAACGAGGTGGCGATGTGTTGGCCCACGAAGGTGCCGCCCTTGCCGAGTTGCTCTACGGGGCCGTCGACATAAACGGTGTCGTTGGGCAGCTCACGCCGCCCCTTGCTGCCGTAGGTGAACAGCACGCCGATGCCGCCGTCGACGTCGAACCTGGCGTCGAACTTGGTCGCGCCGGTGCGATACGACAACTCGTAGAGCTCATCCCGGTGGCCTTGAAGATGCATCGCAAGCTGTTTGAGGAGCAAAGCGCGCTCATGGAAGGTGAGCTCGCGCAGCGGCGGGCCGCCCACCCGGCGTCCGTAGTCGAGCGCACCGGCCATATCGATGCCTGCCGACGAGATCCGGGCCACTTCGCGCCCGGTGACGGCGTCGTGCAGGGGCGTTCCCTCAACCGAGGGCGCCTGCCACCTGCCGCTGACATAGCTGCGTAGTGCGGTCATCAAAGGCGACCTCCTCGTCGTCGTACGTCTCTTCATCCTAACGAATTACCAACCGAACGTTCAGGAAGTGGATCGTAACGCACCGCGGCACCGCACGGAACCCTCCGCTGCCGGTAGTGCAGAAGAGCAGACTCCTCGTCTTACGGCGTGCCGGACTCTCGTGACAGCCGTCGGTTCTGGATCGTGATCACGACGATGGCGGCGACCGAAACAGCGGCTGACGTAGCGATACCGGGGTTGACATACGAGGGAACCCTGTCCAGCGAGTAGCCATCGTCCCAACGGCACACCGCACGCAACGGCACCCAACTGGTCTCGAGTTCGACGAACCCCTTCTGCCCGTCCCCCACGTGGCTACCGGTCCGCGCATACGAGCAACTGTGCTGCTCCGACTCCACCGAAAGCAGGTGCAGGAGGCCGAGGAGGCTTAGCAAGACAACCGGCACGATGAACAAGATCGCGAGGAAATGCACCCACCCAGCCGCGAAAAAACGCTGCCCGGCTCCGGGGCGGTGCTCGCGCTCCGCGCCGTTCAGCTGATTTCCGGCCATGACGGGGCAGTTTAGTCCCAGCATGAACGCCAGAACCGGTTCTTAGTAGGCATCGAATATGTCTCGCGGGCAGTTCGTGAGTCTCGTCGGGGGGTAGGGCGTCGACGCCATAGGCTCGTGCCGACGAACCCCGACCTGGCCCATGGAGATCGCCGTGACCGACGCCGTCCGCCCACGTACCGCCGAACGCCTGCTGAACCGGCTCGCCGCCGAGCAAGCCGACAGTAGGCTGCCGTCTGTCGCCGCTGGCCTGGTACGCGACGGCACCCTGGTGTGGTCGGCGGCACGCGGCTCGGTCGACGGGTCCGCCCCGACCGCCGACACTCAGTACCGGATGGGCTCGATCACTAAGACGTTCGTCGCCGTCTGCGTCATGCGACTCCGGGACGAGGGCCGCCTCGCCCTGACCGATCGGATCGCCGACCATCTGCCTGGCACACCGCTCGGAGGAGCGACGATCGCCCAGCTCTTGTCGCACGCCGCTGGGCTACAGGCCGAGACGGACGGCCCGTGGTGGGAACGTACGGCGGGTGGCGATTGGGACTCGCTCGCCGTCCAACTCGGCGACGGCGCGACCCGCCACCGGCCCGGCAGCCGGTTTCACTACTCCAACGTCGGCTTCGGCGTGCTCGGTGAACTGATCGCGAGGATGCGGCGCACCAGCTGGGACGATGCCGTGCGCACCGAGATCCTCGACCCGCTAGGTATGCGCCGGACGACGACGCGGCCGGTCGCACCCGCCGCCCGCGGCTACGCCGTCCACCCGTGGGCCGACGTGCTGCTGCCCGAACCCGAACACGACGCAGGTGCGATGGCTCCGGCTGGTCAGTTGTGGTCTACGGTGGCAGACCTCAGCCGCTGGGCGGCCTTCCTCGCCGGCGACACAGCCGACGTGCTGTCGGCGGACACCCTCGCTGAGATGACGCAGCCGCAGATGGTCGACGACCCGCCGGAGGCCGCCTGGCAGGCCGGCTACGGGCTAGGCATCCAACTGTGGAACCTGGACGGTACTCGATACGCCGGCCACGGCGGCTCGATGCCAGGATTCCTCGCTGTCATTCGCGTCGATCTCAGCACTCGCGACGGGGTGATCGTGATGACCAACAACACCTCGTCGCTCGGGCGCGACCTCGCCCCCGATCTGTTGGCGATCCTCGCCGCCGAGGAACCCGTGCTGCCCGACGAGTGGCGGCCGTCGCCGGTCCCCGGCACCACTCTCGAGATCGTCGGACCGTGGTACTGGGGCCCCGCGCCGTTGCTGGTCAAGGCGCTGCCGGACGGGTGGCTGGAGATCGGCGGCCTGACCGGGCCGACCCGTTCGGCGAAGTTCCGCCCGAACGCGGACGGCACATGGACCGGCCTCAGCGGCTACTACGCCGGCGAGACACTGCGCGTGGTGCGAACCGACGATGGAACCGTGCGGCACCTCGACCTCGCGTCGTTCTGCTTCACCCGCACGCCGTACGATCCAGCCGCGGACGTACCGGGCGGTGTCGACGCGGCGGGATGGAGTGCCTGATGGCGAAGCTGTACTTCTACTACTCGGCGATGAATGCCGGCAAGACGACGACATGGTGGCACTGACTCGCCAGGACGTCGATAACTCGGGCATCCTGCACTGCGTCCTGGTGGACGAAGCGCAGTTCCTGTCCCGGCAGCAGGTGTGGGAGCTGACTGAGATCAAGACCATCTGCCACACCGGCGCCAAGGCAACGATGGTGCTTCGGGTGGACGACCACGGTCGGCCCATCACCGAAGGTCCGCAGGTGGAGATCGGCGGCAACGAGCGATACATCTCGGTCAGCCGCGCCGAGTTCAAGCGTATGACCGCTGGCGATCATGGGGGGCATGGCTAGATCCGCACCCTCGGCCGGGGCGGCGCCGATCACCGAGAATCCGCCACTATGCGATGGCGACCCGCACCTTCACGTCGTCACCAGCGATAGAAGCCCACACCGGTCTTCTTGCCGAGCTCGCCGCGCGCGACCTTGTCGCGCAGCAGCTGCGGCGGGGCAAACCGCTCGCCGAGCGTGCCCTGCAAGTATTCAGCGATGGCCAGGCGCACGTCGAGTCCAACCAGGTCCGTCGACCGGAGCGGGCCCATGGGATGCCGGTAGCCGAGTTCCATGGCGGCATCGATAGCGTCGGCCTCCGCGACCCCCTCTTCGAGCATCCGGATGGCCTCCAGGCCCAGCATCACGCCCAACCTGCTGGTGGCGAAGCCCGGCGAATCGCGGACAACCACATCCGTCTTCTCCAATGCCCGGACCCAGGCGACGACCCGGTCCCGGACCAGATCCGCGGTCTGGGGCGCGAGGACGATCTCGACCAGCTTCGACGCCGGCACCGGATTGAAGAAATGCATGCCCAGGAACCGGGCCGGGTCCGCCAGAGCGGCGCCCAGTTCGGTGATCGACAACGAGCTCGTGTTGCTGGCCAGCACCGTCGCTTCGCCGGTTGCGAGCTCGGCCGTGGCCAGCACGGTGGCTTTCAGCCCAGCTTTCTCCGGCACGGCCTCCACCACGAGCTCGGCGTCAGCCGGCAGCTCTTCGATATCGGACAACATAGCGACGCGCCCCAGAACCTGGTCGGGCGTGCTGTCCAGTTTGCCCCGCTCGGCCGCTCGGCTCAGGCTGTCGCGGATGCGCCGATGCGCCGCGGTCACGTTGTCGGGATCACTTTCCACCACGCAGACGTACGCACCGGCGGCGGCGAAAACGTGCGCGATGCCGGCGCCCATCGTTCCGCCGCCGATCACACCCACCGATCGGGGCGCCGACGCCACCTGCGGATCCGTTGCCGTCTCTTCCGCTGCCGTCATCGCCATGCCCCATCCTGCCTGCGTTCCAATACGCCATGACCGCTCCGGGTCACGCCGCCTCCACCAGCATCGCCACGCCCTGGCCCACCCCGACGCAGAGCGTGGCCAGCCCACGCCGCGCGCCTTCGCGCTGCATCCGCCCCAGCAGCGTCAGGAGGATACGCGCGCCCGAACAGCCGAGCGGGTGCCCTAGTGCAATCGCGCCGCCATCGGCGTTCACCTTGTCTTCGTCGAGCCCTAAACGCCGGATCACCGCGAGACTCTGAGCGGCGAACGCCTCGTTCAGCTCGACCGCGCCCACGTCGCCCGTCGCCAGCCCGGTCCGGGCTAGTACCTTCTCCGTGGCCGGCACCGGCCCGAGCCCCATGACGTTGGGCGCCACGCCGGCGCTCGCGTGAGCCAGCACGCGCGCTCGGGGCAGCAGGCCGTACCGCCGCACCGCGTCCTCGCTGGCGAGGACGAGGGCCGCAGCGCCGTCGGCCAGTGACGACGACGATCCGGCTGTCACCATTCCGCCGGGGCGGAACACCGGCCGCAACCGCCCGAGCTTGTCCAACGTGGTGTCGCGGCGCGGCCCCTCGTCGATGCTGACCTCGCCATCCTTGACCGGCACCGGCACGATCTCAGTGGCGAACCGGCCGGCGTCGATGGCAGCCGTGGCCCGCTGATGGCTGCGCAGCGCGAACTCGTCACACTCCTGCCGCTTGAGACCGTCGAGAACAGCCACCTCTTCGGCTGTCTCACCCATCGACAGGGTGAACTTTCTTGTCTCCGGCCCGGCTTCGGCGGGCACGTCCCGGTCGGCCGCAGCGAAGCGGGGGTTGGTGAACCGCCACCCGAGCGAGGTGTCGCTCACCTCCCCCGGCCGGGCCCAGGGGGTGCCTGGTTTGGCCATCACCCAGGGCGCCCTGGTCATCGACTCGACCCCGCCGGCCACGACGACGTCGGCGTCACCGGACCGGATGCTCTGCGCAGCCGAGGCGACCGCCGTCAGCCCGCTGGCACAGAGCCGGTTCACCGTGAAGCCCGGGACCTCGTCCGGCAGCCCCGCGAGCAGGACGGCCATCCGGGCCACATTCCTGTTGTCCTCGCCCGCCTGATTCGCGGCGCCGAGAATGACCTCGTCGATCGACTCGGGCGGCACGCCGGCCCGGCGCACGGACTCACCGACGACGAGCGCCGCAAGGTCGTCGGGGCGAACGGCGCTGAGGGCACCGCCGTAGCGACCCTGTGGTGTGCGTACTCCGTCGACGAGGTATACCTCGGGCATGGCGCTCCCTCTTGACATCGACTGGGGTGCTGCATTTACTGGCCATATTATTAACCGGCCATTCGGTCAGTAAGCAAGGATGGTGGGCGCATTGCCACAGACATCCAGCAGCCGCAACCCCGCTGTGGAGATGCTCGACGCCGATGTCGCGTCTCGGGCCCTCGGAATCGAGCTGATCGAGATTGGGGAAGGCAGTGCCACCGCCCGAATGCGGGTGGTACCCACGATGGTCAACGGTCACGACATCGCCCATGGCGGCTACCTCTTCCTGCTGGCCGACACCGCGTTCGCCTGTGCGTGCAACAGCTACGGCCCGATGACCGTCGCATCGGGCGCCGAAGTGTCGTTCGTGGACTCGGCCCGCGTCGACGACGTACTCGTCGCTGTCGCGCAGGAACGCACCCGCTACGGCCGCAACGGCATCTATGACGTCACCGTATACCGCGAGACGCCGCAAGGGCATGACGTCGTGCTCGAGTTTCGCGGACGCAGCCGAACCATCCAGCGAGAAGGTGGATAGATGACCGTCACGTCCGACGATGCCTCGACCGGCGACCAGAGTCCGGCCCAGGACGGGCTGGACGCCGCGGAACGGCTCAGCTCCGCTGAGCTTCGCGACCTTCAGCTCGAACGGCTGAAATCGACATTGCACCACGCGTATCAAAACGTGCCGTACTACAAGCGCACGTTCGACGAAGCGGGCATCCACCCCAGCGACTGCAGGACGCTGGCCGACCTCGCCCGGTTTCCGTACACGACCAAGGACTCCCTCCGCGAGAACTACCCGTTCGGGATGTTCGCGGTGCCGCGAGAGCAGGTCAGCCGGATCCACGCGTCCAGCGGCACCACCGGTAAACCCACCGTCGTCGGCTATACGGCAGATGATCTGGAGACATGGGCGACGGTGGTCGCGCGGTCGATCCGTGCCGCGGGCGGCCGGCCCGGAGATATCGTCCACGTTGCCTACGGGTACGGGCTGTTCACCGGCGGGCTCGGCGCGCACTACGGCGCGGAGAAGCTGGGCTGCACCGTCGTGCCCGTTTCCGGTGGGATGACCGCGCGGCAGGTTCAGCTCATCACCGACTTCAAGCCGACCGTCATCATGCTCACGCCGACCTACATGCTCACCCTGCTCGACGAGTTCGAGCGGCAAGGCATCGACCCGAAGACCTCCTCGCTTCGCGTCGGCATCTTCGGCGCCGAGCCGTGGACCCCCGCCATGCGCGAGGAGATCGAAGAGCGCGCCGGCATCGACGCCGTGGACATCTACGGGCTGTCCGAGGTGATGGGCCCAGGGGTCGCCCAGGAGTGCGTGGAGACCAAGGACGGACTACACGTCTGGGAAGACCATTTCTACCCGGAAGTCATCGACCCGTTGCGAGACACAGTGCTCGATGACGGCGAGAAGGGTGAACTGGTCTTCACCTCGCTGACCAAACAGGCGATGCCGGTGATCCGGTACCGTACCCGCGATCTGACCCGGCTGCTCCCTGGCACCGCACGACCAGCCTTCCGCAGGATGGAGAAGGTCACCGGCCGCAGCGACGACATGATCATCGTGCGCGGCGTGAACCTGTTTCCCACCCAGATCGAAGAGATCGTGCTCCGGACCGAGGGTTTGTCCCCGCACTTCCAACTGGTGCTGACCCGCCATAACCGGATGGACCATCTCACCGTGCAGGTCGAAGCCAGTCCCGGCGTCGGACCAGCCACCCGTCACGATGCGGCCGCACACGTGGTGCGGACCGTCAAGGACACTATCGGAGTCAACACCGAGGTTGACGTCGTCGAGCCGGAAACCCTGGAGCGTTCGGCCGGCAAACTGCGCCGGATCAAAGACCTTCGCGGTGAGGATTAGATGACGTTGGGATACTCGCCATCATGACCGTCGCGCAGCCGCCCCGAGCCGGGCGTCGTGGCCGCCCTGGCTACGATCTCGAATCCCTCCTGCAGGTGGCGGCCAAGCTGTTCAACGAACGCGGCTACGACGGCACAAGCATGGAAGATCTCTCCCGCAAGCTGGGCATCACCAAGTCGGCCATCTATCACCATGTGCCCAGCAAGCAGGAGCTGCTCCGGCTGGCGGTCAATCGGGCGCTGGACGGTTTGTTCGATGTCGCCCGGCACGTGGAGTCCATGCCCGGACCGGCGATCGAACGGCTCGAGGCGCTGGTGCGCGGCAGCGTCGGTGTCCTGACCGACCGCCTGCCTTTCGTCACGTTGTTGCTGCGCGTCCACGGCAACACCAAGGTGGAGCGCGACGCGTTGGCCCGCCGGCGGGAGTTCGACCGGTTTGCCGCCGAACTGGTCAAGCAGGCGGAGGCCGAAGGCGACATCCGCCCGGACATCGATCCGGCGATGACCGCGCGCCTGCTGTTCGGGCTGATCAACTCTCTGATCGAGTGGTACCGGCCGGGCCGGGGCACAAACGCCGATGACCTCGCCGATGCCGTCTGCAAGATCACCTTCGACGGGATGCGTGTCCGGCCCACCCGTAGTGATCGCGAGCATTGACGGCAGCGGCCGCCACCCATCATTCGCGCGCCGTTGCCAAGCGTGGCGCCACCGCTGCCGGTTTGATTTACGTCACAGTGCCGCGTCCGCTACCTGCCGTGCGTGGGCGACGTGAGAACGCCGCCAGCCCGGGGCGCCGCCCGGGGAGCGACATGCCGGCGAGTGAACATAGGACCCACCACAACAATGGGCTCGGCCTGCCTGAGTTCGCGCACGGGTCCGCCCCGTAGCTCCGCCGGCGCGCGGGTCAACATGGAGAAGCCGGCACGAGAATCCGGGACCGATGACGCGCCGACCGCCGCTCCGGTCCCACCGGACGTCGCGACAGGTAGCACACCACCCGAACCGGCGAACTGACCTGCCACGATGCCCCCAGACTCGATGCCCGGCCGGTCGGCACCCGCCCCTCTGACGGCGTCGTGGCCGTCGGTTCTCACCAGCCGAGGTCACCGTCGGCCTGCTCGCGCAGTCTTTGCGTTCCCAGGGGCATCCCGGTCCGTCTCGTCATCGGATGCGGCGCTGTTCGATCCGAGCAGAGCCCGGGCGTCCCGCATCGCATCGCGCACTCGCGTGGCACCGCGTAGCGGCCCGGGCGTGGCGATCAGCGCGGGCTCCGACCTGGCGACTGACCCAGAGAAAGACCGGAGCGCAACGGTTGCGTTCTTGGTCGGGCGTGTGTTTCCCTTCTCGATGGTAACGGGACAATAACGACGATTTGGGTGATTGCTAGGTGTCGAAAGCCCGCCACAAGCACGTCCGGACGCGACGTCCACGGAGCCGCCGTATCGCCACCTACGCATTGCCCGTGGCGATGGCGGTCTCGGTACCCGCCACACTGGTCGCGTGGCCCGGGAGCACGACTGCTCCCGAGACCATCGAACTCGGGGCCGGAGACGGAAACATCGACCGGGAGGCCGCCCTGGGGCGAGGCTTGGTCGACCGGACGCCGAGGCCCTCGGCAACACCCGACGCGTTCACCGCGACGCCGGACGTCGAGGCCAACGAGACGCAAGAGGAAGAGCCGGCTGAGACACCCGAGCCGGAGCCCACCGAGCCGCCGGACGAGGAACCCTCGGAGACACCCGAGCCGGAGCCCACCGTAGCCGGCCAGATGTACGTCACCACCTCCCTCAACGTCCGAACCGGTCCGGCTACCAGCGCCGATTCCCTGACCATCCTCGCCGCCGGTAGTGAGGTCGACGTCACCGGGGAGACAGACGGCGACTGGACCCAGATTCTCCATGACGGCGCCGTGGCGTGGGTCAGCAGTGACTACCTGTCCGAAGAAGAGCCTTCCGAGGACACCGACGACACCGGCTCGGATGACACCGGCTCCGATGACACCGACAACGGCATCTCATCCGCTGAATGCCCGACCGGGTCGGCTGTGGAGTCCGGACTCACACCGGACGCCATCCGGGTTCACCGCGCGGTGTGCGCACGGTTCCCGCAGATCGACACCTACCACGGCGTGCGATCCGGCGGGGGCGCACACAGCGAGGGCCGAGCCCTGGACGTCATGGTCCGGGGATCCCTCGGCGACGAGATCGCCGAATGGGTGCGGGCCAACCACCGCGAGCTCGGTGTCAGTGAAGTGATCTGGGCGCAGCGGATCTGGACGGTGCAGCGCAGCAGTGAAGGCTGGCGCCCGATGGAAGACCGCGGGTCCGACACTGACAACCACTACGACCACGTCCACGTGACCGTCTACGGGGACCGCGGCACCACCTGATCACACCCGAACAGTGCGTTCAGGCCGGGTTGCCCCGCGGCCCTGATGCCGGAGCCCGCGCCGGCATCAGGGCAGTAGCTGGCTCCAGCTGCGTTCGTCCGCCCAGGCCGACGCCGGGTCCACGTACGGCCGTAACAGCTCGGTCAGTTCGGTGTCGGCCCGGTGGTTGAGCGCGTCCGAGGCGATCTTGCGGGCAACCCCGGCCAGGAAGTCGGCTAGTTGAACTCGCGGATCGGCACGGGAGTCGACCAGCCGTAAGGCGGCCAGCCGCCCCCGGCCCGGCACCAGATGATCACAAGCGGATGAGCCGCCGGCCATTCGCTGGAGCCGCGCCACGACCTCACGGCTCAACACGTTCTGCTCGTCGTGAATGATCGAGATGGGCTGTCCGTGCCGGCCCCAGAAGGCCACGGCGCAGAGGATGGCGGGGACAAGCGGGTCCGCTGCTGGCGGCATAGCCGTTCCGTCGACGGCGCCCGCCCGGAAAGACGCGGCCCGTTCCTTGGCGGCGCCCAGCAGCTCGACCACCTCGGCGCAGCGTCCGGATCCACCGGCCGAACGCATGATGTCGATCATGTGGAAGAACGATTCGACGGGCGCCAACACACCAGGGCGGTTCTTCGCGCGCAGCAGGTCGTTGCCTGATTCCAGAAACACCTGCCACTGCGCTCGCCCGAACGCGCGCTCGCCGTCCCGATAGAGCGTCACAGCTGCGGAGCCGTTGCGCTGATCGGTTCCGGGCACTGCCAGCCATGACTCGTCCCGACCCACCACAAGCACGTCGACGATTCGGCTGACGACGAAGAACGCCTTGTCGGCCAAGTAGACGCGGCCATGCTCGAAGATCGGTCCCGACGGGCCGAGGAGCCACGTCAAGACAGCGCGGTGCTTCTCCCGCAGCAAGTGATTCGCCTTGTACTCCAGCGCGGGCGAACCGATGCGGGCCCGGATCTCCCGAATGCACCACGCAGCCGCCTCCGCCCCGAGGTGGACGCTTGAATGCGCGAACACGTCGGTGTTTCCGCCGACGAGCCGCTCCCCCTCCGAACCGGACTCGTCGCAAGCAACCTCGAGAAGGCAGCTACTCGGCACGGCACCGGTGACCAAAGAGCATCTCCTCAACTGGAGCGTGATGCGCGAAGGCCTCTCCCAACCCATCCCACCCGGCGAACACGCGCCTGTCTACCGAGTTTCGCCTGCGGCACCTGTCATAAACCCACGGGCTCACCCCTGGGCGGACATCGAGCCCCCTGACAGTACCGTGAAGGTGGCGACTGAACGTCGCCCTGTGCCGGCCGGGCGGGCCGGCGGCTCCCGTGGCTACGCGAAGCCGACCCGGCCACTCACCAATGAGCGGCAAGAAGGATGGAGATATGTCGGATCTCAGGATCGGTGTCATCGGACTCGGTACTCGCAGCGGACTAGCCGCCCACGCGCATCGCCCGGGCGAAGGCTCGCGCGTCGTCGCGGTCTGTGATCCGGTCGCCGCACGTACCGAACGCGCCGCTGACACATTCGGAGCCGACGTCCGCGCCACCGACGACCACCGCAAGCTGCTGGAGGACGAGCTCGACGCGGTCTTCGTTATCACGCCGGATCACACCCACGCCGAGATCAGTCTCGACGTCATGCGGGCCGGTGCGGCTGTCTACGTGGAAAAGCCGCTGGCCATCAGCACTGAAGATTGTGACACGATGCTCCGCGCCGCGCGAGAGACCGGTTCGCGGCTCTACGTCGGGCACAACATGCGACACATGCCCGTCGTGCAGACCATGCGGGACATCGTCGCCCGGGGCGACATCGGCGTGGTCAAAACCGTGTGGTGCCGGCACTTCGTCGGTCATGGCGGTGACTTCTACTTCAAGGACTGGCATGCCGACCGTCGTTACGTTGGTGGACTGCTACTACAGAAGGGCGCTCACGACCTGGACGTGATCCACGCCCTCGCGGAGGGATACACCACGCGCACCAGCGCGTTCGGGGATCTCGCGGTATACGGCGGGATCACCGACCGGACCGACCGCACCGGGCACACGATGCGGGACTGGTTCGACCCGGACGGCAACTGGCCGCCTACGTCCCTCCGGGGGCTGAACCCGGTGATCGACGTGGAGGACCTCAGCGTGGTCAACCTCAGCCTCGACAACGGTGTCCTCGCCACGTACCAGCAGTGCCATTTCACGCCGGACTACTGGCGCAACTACACAGTCATCGGAACCGAGGGCAGGCTGGAGAACTTCGGCGACAGTGACGGCGCCGTGGTCAAGGTCTGGAACAAGCGCCGATCGGGGTACCGTCCGGATGCCGATCAGGAGATCACCGTCGACACCGCCACGGGCGGCCACGGCGGCGCGGATCCACGCATTGTCAGCGAATTCCTTCATTTCGCCCGCTCGGGCGGAGCCACCGAAACCTCGCCGGTGGCGGCCCGCCAGGCCGTCGCCGCCGGCATGGCTGCCACAGAGTCGCTGCGCAGCGGCGGCACTCCGGTGGAGGTCGCGCCGCTGCCCAGCGACCTGGTCGACTACTTCGACGGCGGGCAAGTGAGGACGCCTCCGCCGCACTGAACCAGGGGTGCCTTTCTCGCTGTTCGCGAGCAACCGGACGGCAATACGGAGACGAACGCTTGGCGGAGTTCAGCGCGGGTTCTCGTCCCGACAGGCTTCGGCCAGGGCGAGGAACTGAGTCCGGTCGCGGCCGTCCGCCGCGGCCGCGAGCAACTGCCAGGCACGCTCGTGTTCCGGCTCGGTGTAACGATCCGCGGCCTCCCTCCGCACTCGCGGGTCACGCAGAGCTGCTCCTGCGTGGTAGGCGAACACCGGCGCCGAGCTTTCCGTGATGTCGGGCGACAGCGTCGCCATCTCGACAATACCGAGCTGCTCCGCTTCTTCTCGGCTCAGGCCGTCGTCCATGAACTCACGAATACGTGGTGCGGGCTCATGCTCCGACGTCACCGGTGGCTGACAATATTGCTCGCCGGAGCGAACCGCGGCGCCAAGTCGCGCGCACCGATCTTCCAGCGGCTCGAGCAGATATGCGTCCTCGATACTCGAACCGGCCAACTTGCGGGCGACCACCTCGTCGACAACGATGGGGGGAGCGGCGAAGATCAGGCCGGGGTCGCCGGCCACTTCGATAAGGTGGCCGTATACCAGGTCGCCAGGGCTGAGCCCGACGGCCTCGCTCAGGTGCCGGAGTGACTTCTCCTCTCCGGTGACGTGATCGCGAACAAAAAGCTCAGTGCCTTCGACGCGGCACAGCTGGTAGACGCGGCCCGGCGTCTCTGCCCACGACCGCCCACCACCACCGAACTTGGCCAGCCCAGGGGCGTACTGAACAAGAAACACTTCGAGCATCAGCTCGTCGAACAGCAAGCAGCCGTTCACCGCGCTCCGCAACGCCGACCGACCCGCCACCCATCCGGAATATTCTGGATGAATTGAACCCGCCACGCCTTCAGCCGCTTCAGCGATCTCCCTTTGCACCCGTGCGACCAGCGGGAGTGGGAGGGTTTCGATCCATCGACCGGCTGCGGCAATGGTGAAACGCGCCCAATGCCAGGACTCGGCCTCCTCACCGAGCTCAAGCATGTCGATCAGTTGGGCTTCCCACTCGGTGCCGCCCAGCCACGGGACACCCCACAGGCAAGCCAAGGCATGTTTCAGATCGCCATGTTGCTCGGCAGCCATAGCCTCGCCGAACAATTGAAGGTGCTGCTCGGTGTACATCGGATGGGCACCACCGGCGCATTCTTCGACGAGATGGTCGGGTGCCCGACGGGACTGGGTGGACCGCCGCTGCGCGCGGCGCTTGCGAGAGCGAGATTTCGACTTAGGCATGCAGAAGATGCTCGACCCAAGAGTTCACAAACACAAGCATCCGGACGCTAACTGTGGACAACTCTGCCTCTCGGAGGCACCAGGTTGTTGATAAGTCGCGCCCACAGCCCGCTCGTGCTCAGGACAGATCACGCAGCGCGTCTTCGATTCCGCGGTGGAATGTCGGATACGCATAGATCATGTGCCGCAGCCGTTCCACGGGCACCCTGCCGTGCACGGCCACGGCCAGTGCGCCGAGCACCTCACCACCGTTCGGCCCGGCCGACGTCCCGCCGACGAGAACACCTTGATCAGCGTCGCTGATCAGTTTGATCACACCATCGTTGCCCGCCTTGTGGATCCAGCCGCGAGCCGTGGATGGCACCTGAGCGGTACCGACCTGGACGTTGAGTCCGTTGGCCCGGGCTTGGGCCTCCGTCAGTCCGACCGCGCCGATCTCCGGATCGGTGAAAGTCACCCGGGATAATGCCCGATAGTCCGCAGGCGGTCCGATCTGCCCGAGAATGTCGCGCGTGACGATGCCCGCCTGGTAAGTGGCGACGTGCGTGAACGCCCCAAGCCCCGTCACGTCACCTACCGCCCAGAGTTTGTCACCGGCTCGCATCCAGTCGTCGACGGCGATCGCCCGTGCGGACGGATCCAGCCCAACCGAGTCCACGCCGAGCGTGCTGAGATCCGCTCGCCGCCCGACGGAGACCAGTAAGCGGTCCACAGCTAGATCCGTGCCATCCGCGAGGGTCACCGTGAACTGATCGCCGTGCCGCACTCGTTCCACGCCGTTGGAGGTGTGGATGCTGATCCCGTCCGCTTCCAGCGCAGACTGCACGACTTCGGAGGCCTCTGGCTCCTCCATGGCCAACAGCCTGTCGGCCGCCTCGACCACGGTGACCCGTGAACCGAACCGGGCGAATGCCTGAGCCAATTCCAGCCCGATCGCCCCGCCGCCGAGCACCAGCAGAGACCCCGGCCTTTCTTTGGTCTCGAGAGCCTCGCGGTTGGTCCAGTACGGAGTATCGGCCAACCCGTCGATCGGCGGGACAACCGGCTTGGTTCCGGTTCCGAGCACCACGCCGCGACGAGCCTCGTAAGTGGTGCCGTCGACTTCCACCCGGCCGGGTCCAGCGAGGCGCCCCCAGCCGCGAACCAGGCGGCCTCCCTTGTCGGTGAACCGATCCGCGGCGATCTGATCGTTCCAGTCCGTGGTCGCCTCTTCCCGGATCCGCGCGGCCACGACCGCGAAATCGGGTGTCACATGAGAGTGGCCGGCCATACCGTCGATCCGGCGTGCCTCGGCCAAGAGGTCAGCGGCACGAATCATCATCTTGCTAGGGATACATCCCCAGTACGGGCACTCGCCTCCGACGAGCTGGCCTTCGACCGCCACCACGTCCAGCCCGGCATCGGCCAGCGAACCGGCGACGCTCTCACCCCCGACACCCATCCCGACCACAACAACGTCGGCCTGCTCGCTCATCACTTCTTCTCCTCGTTCAGAGGTTGACGCCGCCGTCTCGGCAGCGATTCGGGTCCGGACCGCTGAAAGCGGCATCAGCTATGTCCAGGCTGCATCCAGCGGCACGGCCACGTCCACCAAAAGCACGTAGTAGGACGCAATACCCGGCAACGGCGCGAACGAACGCGAGTAACTGCGACGGAGCCTGACAACCCGCGGGAGTAGGTGCTTGCTGGCTTTCTGTGAACTCAGCCGTCGGTAACGGCAGAGTCCACGACGGTGCTCCGCTGAACGAGGCGCCCCGAGCGCAGCTCCGCCGCGAAGGCGAGCACCATCGCGAGCATGCACGTCACCGCGAAAAGCTCGACAGTCTCTTCGATCGGTCCGTCCACCACGAAATAATGTGCCCGCTCCTGGCTCATACCCGGCGAAGGCGGGAATCGCCCTCCGAAGAAGGTCTGGTCGACCGCGGAGCCGAGATTGACGTAGAGGCTGCCGAGATGCCGAAGGCCAGAGCCGATCGCAGCCATGCCGTAGAGCACCACCGCCACCACCAGATACGGCCGGGCGGACACGGCTTCCCAGGCGTATCGCCCGTACCGGAGGACGGCGTAGAGCGGAATCGCGGCCAGCGCCGCGAAGTACGGGAAGTCCGACACCACCTGGTATGGCAGGCCGAACACTTCCGAGCCGAAATGCAGCCGAACCGCCCCGCTGATCCCGTGGCGGACATCGCCGGCCTCCTCCACCAGCATCAGGCCGAGGCCTACAGCGAGGAGGAAGAAGAACGTCGAAGCCCCCCTATACGCCGTGCCGGCCAACCGGCCGCCCAGGTACCCAGCGACGGCGATAACGACGGCGAGCATCACCCATTGGCTGACCTCGACCACGTGGTCGTTGAACAAGTACGTCCACATCGGCATCGCGATGCGGTCGCCGAATCCGTTCACGTTGACGATGTCCACCGCGATGAACAGAGTCCACGCGGTGATGACAAAAGCCGCGACGGCCAGGAGTAGGTACCGCGGCCGGATGCGGAACAACACCGGCCAGCGGCCGTCGCCGCCATCGGCTGGGCGGCCGGCCGTGTCCACGCCGGTATGACCGCCCGTCGCGCCGGGATGATTCAGCTGCTCATCGGCGGTCTCGTGTTCCAGCTGGCGAGGCATGGGAAAAGAGAGTACCCGAACTCATTCACCAGTGAGTTCGCTCGTCAGTCACGATTACCTACCATTCACATCGTCGGCGACCACGGACTCAGCGCGATATGAGCGGCCGCTGCGAATCACGGCGTCCCCGGCCACTAGGCTGTGACCACTCATGAGTAGAAACACCACGGGCCGCTACCGTCGCAGCCCAGTCCAACGTCGTCGGCTTCGGCCTCTAGCCGTGGCTATGTCGGCGACGGTTTTAGCGGCCTCGACCCTCTATGTGGTGGCTTTCCGCGAGGATGCGCCCGTTGGCTCGGAACCGATCACCCTCGACAATCCCGGAGCACATCAGCCCAGCCCTGATTCCCTCGACCGCGACTCCATTCCGTCGCGGGGCACAGGCGGAGACCGCGAGCCCATCACCGAACCTACTGCCGAGGTCACCGTGTCCGGCCCGACGGCCGGCGGCCGCGTTCAGCCAGCGCCGGTCGACTCGCCGGACTCAGCCAGCGGGCACTACCTCGTGGTCCCCGGCGGTGACGCCGCCCCAGAACGGATGTCCGGCGATACCGTCCGCTACTTGGTCGAGGTGGAAGAAGGCCTGCCGTTCGAGGCTGAGGAGTTCGCGGAGCAGGTACATACGATCCTCAACGACGAAAGAGGCTGGGGACACGACGGCAGCATGAGATTCGAACGAGTCGACGACAGCTCAGCAGCGTTTCGGGTGTCCCTGTCCAGTCCCGATCTCACCGACGAGCAGTGTTATCCCTTGCTCACCCGCGGCGAGGTCTCGTGCTGGAACGGCTCGCGCGCGATCATCAACGCTCAGCGCTGGGGCGTCGGCGCCGAGACATACGGTGCCGACATCCTCAGCTACCGGGAGTACTTGATCAACCACGAGGTCGGGCACGCATTGGGCCATGGCCATGTGAGCTGCCCGGCCGCGGGGGAACCAGCTCCGACAATGGTTCAGCAGACGAAGTCGCTCCAGGGGTGCGCCCCCAACCCGTGGCCGGCACGCTGAACCGTCAGCTGGCCTACCTCGCCTCTTCGCTGATCAGTACCCCGGTGGCGAACATCCGGTGCGAGGAGCCGAATCGCGGCCAGCAGGTCGTCAGGGTGATCCGCCGCTCGGTCGGCTCAGTGCTTCGTGGCTCACCCGGAACCGGATCGACGACCCAGGTGTCTTGAATCTCGATCTTGTTGCCATCGGGATCGCCGTTGGGTGCGTCGTCTATCTCGTAGACGTAGGTGCCGTCAGCCATGACCACTTCGATGATGTCACCCACGTGGAGCTCGGGAAACTTCGCGAACGGTTCGCCGTGCCCGGACCGGTGCGCCGCGACGGCGAAATTGCCCAGCTCACCGGGGTTCGCGCTGTTCGGGTAATGGCCCGGGCCGTTCTTCAGGTCCTCGTCTTCGACACCCTGCACCATGACCCATTCCCAGTCCTCGCCGAAACGCGGAATCCGGATCACGCCGTAGGCCTCGCCGATATCGATGTCGTCGGGCGCCAGGGCCTCACCGTCGGTTTCGCTCGAGTCGACGTCGAAGCTGAGCTCACCGCGCAGATCATTCTGGGCGGCCGCGGTCTGGAGGCCGGTGCCCCACAGCACATAGACGACGAACAGAAGAACGACGACGCCCGCCGTCATGAGGAGTTCGCCGAAGAAACCTACGACCATGCCCACGGGGCCCCGGCGTGGTGCGGCGCGGCGAGCTCCACGTCGTTTGGGCTCCGTTTCTCGTTCCATGTCCACACTGCCTCTCCTCCGCGACGCGGCTCTCGGATCACGTCCCACCAATCGTCCGGATAACGCCCGCTGGGCAGCCCGAGTTCCTTGCCAGCAAGCGTCGTACGCTCGGCACCTACGCACCTGTTCACCAACGACCCCACGAGGTTGCAGCCCATGCCGAAATCGCGACGTATGACCTTCACCGGCACCGGAGGCGAGGAGCTGGCCGGCCGGCTGGACCTACCTCCGGGTCCGCCACGCGCGGTCGCCCTGTTTGCCCACTGTTTCACCTGCGGCAAGGACGTGGTGTCCGCTTCTCGGATCTCGCGGGCGCTGACCGAGCTCGACATCGCGGTGTTCCGGTTCGACTTCACCGGGCTCGGCGAGTCCGATGGCGAGTTCGCCAACGCGACGTTCAGCTCCAATATCGAGGATCTGGTCCGGGCCGCCAGCCATCTTCGCACCACTTTGGCCGCGCCGAGTCTGCTCATCGGTCATTCGCTCGGCGGCGCCGCCGTCATCGCGGCAGCGAGCGAGATCCCGGAGTCCCGCGCGGTGGTCACCATCGGCGCTCCGGCCGATCCGGCACACGTAGCCGATCTGTTCACCGCCGAGCACGCCGAGATCGAGGCGGCCGGCGTATCCACCGTGCGCCTGGCCGGCCGGTCTTTCCGGGTCCGTCGCGAGTTCTTGTCCGACATCGCTGCCCAGCCGCAAACTGACCGAATAGCCGAGCTCGGACGGGCGTTGCTGGTCCTGCATGCCCCCGGTGACCAGCTGGTCGGTATCGACAACGCACGGCAGATCTTCGATACCGCCCGGCACCCGAAGTCTTTTGTCAGCCTTGACGACGCAGACCACCTGCTCTCCGACCGTGCCGATGCGATGTACGCCGCCAAGGTGATCGCCGGATGGGCCGACCGGTATCTCCCACCGGCTCCGGCCCGGGACACCGATGTTCCGGACGCAGAGCCGGGCACGGTCGTGGTGACCGATATGAGCGACACAGGCTTCACTCAGCGCATTCAAGCCGGCAAGCACATCGTGATCGCCGATGAGCCGCCGTCCGCCGGTGGAGACGACCTCGGTCCGACGCCGTACGGCCTGCTGCTCGCGGCCCTCGGATCCTGCACGTCTATGACGATGCGCATGTACGCCCAGCGCAAGGGCTGGCCGCTGGAGTCGACGACCGTCAAGCTCCAGCACAGCCGGATCCACGCCGAAGACTGCACACACTGCGAGACCAGACAGGGAAAGCTGGACCACATCACGCGCGCCATCAGCATGGAGGGGGACCTCGACGACGACCAGCGGGCTAGGCTGCTCGAGATCGCCGACAAATGTCCTGTGCACCGGACGCTCGACTCTGAGATCGTCATCGAGACGTCAGAAGACGACGCGTCGGCGGCGCCCTGACGGCGGCCGGGTCAGCTGGTCACGGCGTTCAACATCGCCTGGATCTTGCCCCGCAGCCGGTCGACGCTGAGACCACGACGGCCGGCGCCCGCGATCTCGTCGAACACCAGACCGTCCAGGAAGGCGCTGAAGTCGTCGGCCTTTTCTTCGGCTTCGCCGACGCCGGCGGCTTCGAGCTGGGCGGCTACCATGGCCCGGATTCTGGCTCCGGCCACGACGAAAGGCGCTCGAAGTTCCGGGCGCCGGGTGGACTCGACACTCAGCTCATATCGAGCCAGTTGCCGGTCTCGGCCGACCGTCAGCCACTGATGGACCAGCACGGCGGCGGCGTCGGCAAACTGATCAAGGTCTCCGGGTGTGAGCGCGGGAATCTCGACGGCGTCGTGTTCGACGAGTTGGTCCACGATCGCGCGCAGCAATGCGTAGCGCGTGCGGAAATAGTACGACGTCGACCCCTCTGGCAGCCTGGCTGTGCGGTCGACGGCGCGGTGGGTCAGCCCGCGCATGCCTTCCCTGGCCAGCGTGGTGATAGCCGCTTCCGCGATCTCGACACGACGAGACACACATCACCCCCTGATCCGGCCTACGCGCGGCCCATCGCCTCTACTATTGTAGAGGCTGCTACAGATGTAGAGGAGTTCACATGAAGGCGATCATCATCGGCGGCGGTATCGGCGGCCTCTGTGCCGCAACGGCGCTGGCCCAGCGCGGATGGGACGTCGAGGTCCTCGAACGCGCCGCACAGTTCACCGAAGTCGGCGCGGGGCTGTCGCTGTGGCCCAACGCCTTGCGCGCCCTGGACGCACTGGGGCTGGGCGATTCGATCCGGGAACGGGCCCTCATGAGCGCCCAGGCCGGCATCAGGACGGCGTCCGGCTCATGGCTTTCGCGCACGGACACCGACGAGCTGGAACGACGTTTCGGCCGGCTCGCCATGGTTCACCGCGCCGACATCCTCGACATCCTGAGCGCCGCCGCACCCAGCGGTTCCCTCCGGGCCGGCGTCACCGTTCACGAGGTCCAGCCCGACGGCACAGTGCTGCACACCGACGGTGTCTCCACGGCGGACCTGGTGGTCGCGGCAGACGGCATCCACAGCATCGTGCGCAGGTCCGTCTGGCCGGACGCCCCGTCGCCGCGTTATGCGGGCTACACCGCATGGCGGATGGTGACCGAGCCGATGCCGATCGACGAAGGGGTCGAGTCTTGGGGCCGCGGGCAGCGTGTCGGCTACGCGCAGCTCCCAGACGGACGGGTCTACTGCTACGCCACGGCGAGCGCGCCCGAGGGGACGTCCAGCACCGGCCTCGCCGAACTTCGGCAGCGCTTCGGAGACTGGCACGAGCCGATCCCGGCGCTCCTGGACGCCACCGCCGACGATGCAGTGCTCCACCACGACATTCACGCGCTGCCGCCGCTGACCACGTATGTCTCGGACAAGATCGCTCTGCTCGGCGACGCCGCGCATGCGATGACGCCCAACCTGGGACAGGGCGCCTGCCAAGCTCTCGAGGACGCGGTGGTTCTGGCGGGGCTCCTGGCCGGTAGCGACTCCGTCGCGAGCGCCCTGAAGGAGTACGACCACGCCCGTCGGCCGCGGACCCAGATGATCGCTCGCAGCGCTGATCGGATCGGCTCGGTCGGGCAGTGGTCCTCGCCGCCAGCCGTGGTCTTGCGCAACGCCGCGATGCGGCTGGCGCCGGCTTCGTCCTTCTACCGTTCCCTCGCGCCGATCCTGAACTGGAGCGTATGAGCCGGGCGGCCCGGTCACCGGTTCCACTCCGCCCCATGCCGCCCACCAACTACGACGTTGCGTCGCATACTCTGGCGCTGTGCACGAACCCGGCCGCGGAAAGGTACGCGCGGCACGCGGGCTGGTCATGGCGGCAGCCTGCCTGCTGCTGCCTGCTGCTGCGCACATGGCGGCCGGCGGCAGCGCACCCATCCAGCTCGAGTTCGTTTTCGCGGCCGGGCTACTGAGTATCGCGTGTGTCGCGCTGGCGGACCGCCGGCGCAATCCCGCCGAGATCACCACGGTTGTGTTCCTGACGCAACCGCTGTTACATCTCCTGTTCAGCCTGGCCGGACACGACCACCCCACTGCGGTCGGCACCGGGGCCATGCTGGTCGCACACATCGTGGCCGCCGCCTGCATGGCGGTCCTGCTCTGTGGCGCCGAGGCTGTGGTGTGGGCATTCGCGGCGTTGTCCACGACCATCCTGTTCAGCCGAGCCCGTCAGCTCCTGCGTTCGCAGCCGATCTCCGCGGCGAAACGCTGCGTACCGAACACGCTGTGCGATGCGCCTTCTCTGAGCACCATGTTCGTGGCAACCTCGGCACCGCGGCGTGGGCCGCCGTCGGCAGCTGTTCTCTGACGACACCCGCACGGCCCCGTGAACAGCTCAACACGACAGGTAGACAGATGATCACTTCTTGCCGCACACGTGCACGCCCACACAGCGCCCGAACCACACGTGCCCGGATCGGAGCCGCCGTCGCCGGCGCGCTGGCCGGATCGGTTCTGATCGCCGCTCCACAGGCATCGGCACACAACGCGCTCATCGACACGAGCCCGGACGACGGATCGACAGTGAGCACTCAGCCCGGAACGGTCGAGCTGGTCTACGACCAGTTCGTCCAAGACCAATTCACTCAGGTGGCCGTCCTCGACGCGGACGAGAATCCGTACCACGCCGGTGAGCCGGAGGTGGACCACAACACCGTCACCCAGGCCGTCGAGGACCTGCCGGACGGCGAGTACACGGTCTCCTACCGGGTCATCTCGGCCGACGGGCATCCGGTCAGCGGAACCTTCACCTTCACCATGGCGGCCGGCGATTCAGATGAGGCGGTCGCTCCGGCGAACAACGACGACGACACCGCCGTCGACGAGGAAGCCGGTGCCGACGAAGCCGAGCCTGAAACCACGGGCGGCATCAGCCCGCTGGTCAGTGTCGTCGTGATCGTCGCCGTGGTTACCGCCGTCGCCGCGTACTTCATCCGCCACCGCCGCGGCCGGAGGGAAACAGCAGATCCGGCCCGGAATGGCGGCGCACCCGATTCTCAGAGAGACTGAAGCTCGATGACCGTGAACACACCCGCGGCGCCGCCGGCCACCAGCCGGTGGGGTGCCGCCGCCGTGGCCATCGCCCTGCTCGCTTTGTTGGCCGCCTTGGCAATCGGTGGGGGCGGAACCGCCCTCGCCGTTCCCGGGCTGGGTGACCCCGGCGAGCTGACCAGGTGGGGTCTGCCGGTGGCGAGACTCGTCATGAACGGCGCCGCCGCGGTCACGGTCGGGCTGATCGGGCTGGCCGTCATCCTGCCTGCGCACAAGGGTGAGCTCGGACGAGACGCGTTACGCGCTCTCAGGGGAGCTTCCTGGAGTGCCTTGGTATGGGCGCTGGGAACGGCGGGCGTGCACCTGCTCACGCTGTCCGATCTCATCGGCCAGCCGATACAGCAGGCCCTGGGCGGCGAAGGGTTCAGGTCGTATACCGCCAGTGTCGCCCAGGGACAGGCCTATGCCGCGGTGGTGGTGCTCGCACTCGCACTCATCCCCGCGGCCCGCCTGACGCTCGGCCACGGAGGCGCCATCGCGCTGTTGTGCCTGGCGCTGGCCACGATGGCGCCGCCGGCGCTCGTCGGCCATTCGTCCAGTGGCGACTATCACCACTCCGCGACCACCTCGATCCTGATCCACGTGGTGGCGATGGCGCTGTGGGTCGGCGGCCTGGTAGCGGTGTCCTGGTATGCCGGCGAACGTGGCCGCGAGCTTCCCCGGGTGGCGCGCGCCTTCTCCGCGGTGGCGCTGGGATGCTTCTTCCTGGTCGCCTCGAGCGGCGTGCTCAACGCCTGGGTCCGGATGAGTTCGATCAGCGAGCTCTTCACCACCGAATACGGGTTACTGCTTCTGGGCAAGGTGGTGGCGCTGGTCGCACTCGGGTTCTTCGGTCATACCCATCGGCAGCGAACGCTGCGACAGCTCGACTCGGGCCAGCCGAGGACGTTTCGCCGACTCGCGGCCGGCGAGATCCTCGTCATGGCGGTGGCGCTCGGACTCGCTGTAGCGCTCAGCCGCACCGAACCACCTGTGCCGGACGAGATCCCGGGCATCTCCCGGGTACGCGAACTGCTGGGCTTCCCCATTCCGCCGGAGTTCACCGCGTCCCGGCTCGTGACCGAGTTCTACCCGGACGCCTTGTTCGCCATCGGCTGCCTGGCGGCGGTCCTGTTGTATCTCGGCGCGGTGATCCGGCTGCGCCGCCGCGGTGATCGCTGGCCGGTCGGGCGGAGCATCGCCTGGCTTTCCGGCGTCGCCACCGTGGCATTCGTCGAACTCTCCGGCGTCATGACCTACAGCATGACGATGCTCTCAGTGCACATGGTGCAGCACATGACCCTCATGATGGTCAGCCCGGTGCTACTGGTGCTGGGCGGGCCGATCACGCTCGCGCTGCGGGCCATCAAGCCGGCCCGCCGCGGTGAGACAGGTATCCGCGAGCTGCTCATCGCCGGTGTTCAGAGCCGCGTGGCTCAGGTTCTGACGCATCCGGTCGTGGCCCTGAGCTTGTTCATCTCCGGCTCGTTCATGATGTATTTCAGCGGGCTGTTCGAAGCGGCGATGCGCAACCATACCGGGCACATGCTGATGAGCCTGCATTTCCTGACGGTCGGCTACATCTTTTACACGATGCTGATCGGCATCGATCCGTTGCCCAAGCGCCCGCCGTTCCCCGCACGCATCGTCCTGCAGTTCCTGGCGATGGTGTTCCACGCGCTGTTCGGCTTGGCGATCATGGAGTCGTCCAGGCTGATCGCCGGCTCCTACTACCGCGAGCTGGGTGAGGAGATCGGCTGGCTGCCCGACCCGTTGAGTGATCAGGTCTTGGCAGGGCAACTCACGTGGGCGTTCGGCGAGCTACCTGCCCTCGTGATCATCGGCATTATCTTCGTGCAGTGGTATCGCTCCGACGAGCGCGACGCGCGTCGATTCGACCGCAAGGAGAGCAAGGCCGAGGCCGAGCGTCTGGCATACAACGAATACCTGCAGAGTCTGGACGAGCGCAGCAAACGCCGCTCAGGCACACCGTGAGGCTGAGAACCGGGCCGACGGAGGTCGTTGCCGCGCCCCGCCGGCCCGGATCCTCAACTGACGAGTTCGTAACCAGCCTCAGTGACCGCGGCGCCGATCGATTCGCGTTCGATCGGTTGGGCACTGGTGACGGTCAACCGACCAGTGGCGAGATCCACGTCCACGTCGGTCACGCCCGCGATCTCGCTGACCTCTTCGGTCACCGAAGAAACGCAATGACTGCAGGTCATACCCTGCACGGTGTAGGTGGCGGTACTCATCGAGATCCCTTTCACGTACGTCTTGGCCTACAGGTGTTCACCCGGCACCCGGCGCGCCACGTGCCGATGCTGCGAGATGTCAGGAGCGGACCAGCCGGCCGATCGCGTCGGCAGCTTCCTTCACTTTGGCGTCGAGCTGTTCGCCACCCTCGTTCGCCGCGTCAGCCATACAGTGCTTCATATGGTCGCTGAGAAGACCCAGCGCCACGGCATCGAGCGCCTTCTTGGCGGCTGACACCTGCGTCAGGATGTCGATGCAGTATGTCTCCGACTCCACCATTCGCTGGAGGCCACGGATCTGCCCTTCGACCCTCCGTAGCCGTGCCAGAAGCTCATCCATGTCGCTGATGTATCCGACCATTGCCTCATCCCTCCGTCTTCAGCACTAACACCTTACCCCCCTACCGTATTTCCGCACACAGGCGGCAGTGGATTTCGACCCAGGCGAAGCCGTGCGTTAGACTCTTCACGCTTCAACAGGACAGGTAGCTCAGTTGGTAGAGCGTCCGCCTGAAAAGCGGAAGGTCGCCGGATCGATGCCGGCCCTGTCCACAGCCTGGCCAGCGGCAATACTGTCGCTGGCCAGCTGTCGTTTACCCACCTTGCCCGCCATTCACCGACCGTTGTTGCACGCAGGCTGCACGCGGACCACCGTGAGACGTGGCCTAGAACGGTGAGCGGTGCCGCCCCGGCCGAACCTGGCGCCGTGGCACCTTGATTCGTTGAACTCCTGAAGGCCTAACGATCGGCCCCTTCGAGTCCGAGCCCGGACTTGTGATCTTCTAGGCGGCCCCGCCGGGAGCTGGAACCTCCGCGACGGGGCCTGGACCGAACCTGCAAGGAGGTTCAGCCGTGGAACCCAACCTACACACCGTCACGATCTCCGGTGACGGTGATCTTGTCTACACATGCACAGCGATTCGCGACGGGAATCGCTGGCTCATCCGCCGCGCCAGTCAACCTCGCATCGACGTTCACGCGCGGCTGCTCTCCCCCGAGTTCACCCACTGAGGTGTTCATCGATGGGTCAGTGGGGTGTTGACGTGCGGGTTTGGTTGCTGGGGTGGGGTGGAGGGGTCACTAAATATTCGGTTGGTCGGTAGTCTCGGCGGGTGGCATC